>CAYFOC010000029.1:0-12492 GCA_964344615.1 uncultured Methylococcus sp. | reverse complement strand
CCTCAGCCACCGCCCCTGTCGGGTTCATGGCCATCATGAGTGCTGCCCCTAGTGCTGAGGCTTTAAAAAAGATGTGACTGCTGGATCGCATGAGATACCTCCCGTATGTGTAACATCTCAAGTCAATGCAGAAGTTGTGCCAAAGCAATAATCGTTGCAAAACAAGCAACATTCGGCGTTGCGCACCAGCAACATGCACCATATGAGGTCGCCACGCACCAAGATACGGAGCACCTTCGATTCGTCAGTTGGATAAACTAGCGCCATGGAAAAGGCACGGCACATTCTGAGAACTGTCTTTGGCTTTGAGGAATTCCGCGGCCTCCAGGCCAAAGCGGTCTCGCAGGTGATCAACGGAGGCGATGCGTTGGTTCTCATGCCCACGGGCGGTGGCAAATCCCTGTGTTATCAGGTCCCGGCGCTTTGCCGCCCAGGCACCGCTGTTGTTATTTCGCCACTCATCGCTCTCATGCAGGATCAGGTTGACGCCCTAAGGCAGCTTGGAGTCAGAGCCGCCTACCTGAATTCCAGCCTTGATTTTGAAACGCAACAGGGCATAGAGAGAGCCCTTTCGCAGGGTGAACTAGACCTCCTCTATGTCGCGCCTGAAAGACTCAACACGGAGCGCTTCCTGTCCCTGCTGGACAGACTCCAAATCAATCTTTTTGCCATTGATGAAGCGCACTGCGTTTCCCAATGGGGGCACGACTTTAGAAGCGACTATCTTGCCCTGTCTCTTCTCCAGCAACGCTATCCGGAAGTTCCTCGAATTGCGCTGACGGCAACGGCGGACGAGAAGACGCGCATTGAAATCATCGACCGGCTTGGCCTATCAAAGGCTCAAATCTTCTCGCAAGGTTTTGATCGGCCCAATATCCGATACGCGATCTCTCCTCGGCAGAACGGGAGGAATCAATTACTGCGCTTTCTGAGGGTTCAGCATCAAGGAGACAGCGGGATTGTTTACTGCCTTTCAAGACGAAAGGTCGAAGAAACCGCCGCCTGGTTAACAAAGGAAGGCTACAAGGCCCTGCCCTACCATGCAGGACTTCCGGCGGATGTCCGTCAGGATCACCAGCGAAGATTTCTGATGGAGGAAGGCATTGTGATGGTAGCGACCATTGCCTTCGGCATGGGAATCGACAAACCCACGGTACGCTTTGTGGCGCACCTCGACCTCCCAAGAAGCATTGAGGCCTATTACCAGGAAACCGGTCGTGCCGGGCGTGACGGCGCACCATCGAACGCGCTCATGCTCTTTGGCATTCAAGACATCGTGACGCTCCGCCTGATGCTCGAGGACTCCGAGTTAGAGGAGTCCCGCAAATCGCTTGAAAGACATCGCCTGGAAGCAATTCTGGGGCTGTGTGAAACGACGGAATGCCGTCGTCAGGTCATGCTGAGATACTTTGGCGAGATACTGCCAACGCCTTGCGGCAACTGCGATAATTGCCTCGCCCCTCCTTCCAGCTGGGACGCGACCGAAGCCGCCCAAAAAGCCCTCTCCTGCGTATTCCGCACTGGCCAGCGCTTTGGCGCCCATCATGTGATTGATGTCCTTTTGGGACGTACTACCGACCGAATCAAACAGCTCGGTCACGACCAGATTTCCACCTACGGCATCGGTAAAGACGTCGCTGAGAAAGACTGGCTCTCACTGTTCCGTCAGCTGGTGACCTTGGGCTATCTCAACATCGCCCCTTCAAGCCATGGCAGTCTCGAACTAGCCGCCCGCGCCCGCCCGATTCTTAGAAATGAAAAACAACTGTTGCTTCGAAAAGACAGCCCCAGCGCAGGCAATGCGTCTCAGGCACGATCACGTCCAAATCGGACGATCGAAGAATCACGCATTTTCGAAGATCTCCGAATTCTTCGAAGAGAACTGGCAGAGACACAAGGCGTTCCGCCCTATGTAATTTTTCAGGATGCGGTCCTTGACGAGATGATTCGGCAAAGGCCACGAACGCTTGCAGCGTTTTCAGGGCTTTCAGGGGTCGGTGAAAAGAAGCTAGAGCGCTACGGAGAAGCGTTTTTGACGGTTTTGCTTCAGCACGACTGACTGAGAACCCCTCAGTCACACCGCCGAGTAATTGGCGGCAAGACAATGGTCGAGCCAGCGGGAAAGAAAATAATTGAGCGTCCACTTGTACTCGAGTACGCGATGCGGTGCTGCCTCGCGCCCCAAAGCCTCCTGAAGAGGCAGGCGTTCACGATCACTCAGCATTTCAACCGTCTTGGCATCCAGAGAGACCCTGAGCCGGACCTGAGGTTCTTCAAGAACCTGAAAGGGGCCGACAAAGTCATGCGTAACCTCAAGCACCAGCGTAAAAGGGGAACGCTCAATCAGTTGAAAGCGGAGCGCGGGCCTACCGGGGCCAGGCGCCACCGCCACCACGATCGGGGCCATGGCTTCGAACCCAGGAATCAATCGGTGCAGCCGATGGTAATTTGCTTCACAGACTCGGTGAAGCCAGAAGGACTTTTCGAGCGGCGAGAAGGTCGGCATGCCAGGAGCTTCAGGTGCCTTCGCGGTAGGTTGCCGCTGCGCTTGTTGTTTCCCAGAGCGTCACCTGAGTGACCTTGAGACCTTCGGCCTTGATGGCCTCAAAAATAAGCTTCGCCAGAAACTCGGCCGTCGGATGCTCATCCAGAAGAAGAAAGCGCTCTCCTGCCTCAATCAATGCCGGAACGAGCGGGTCTCGACGGTGTATGAGGAAGTTATGATCCAGCGTGTCATCGATGAATTTCTGGGCGGCTTTCGTCACCTCTGAAAAATCACAGACCATGCCCTGATCATCTAGGGTCTCCGCCGTGATGGTGATCGCTGCCTTCACGCTATGACCATGCAGGTGCTTGCACTTGCCCGGATGCCCCATGAGGCGATGACCGTAGCAAAAATAAATATCCTTGGTAATCGAATACATCTTCCTTTTCCGGAGCCTTAAAGGGTCAGAATTCCCTTGATCTGACCGCTGATTTCAAATCGTGTTTTTGAGAGCTCTCGACAGCCCGTGACCTCGGCCAAGATCATCAACGGGGGGAAAACGCCTCTCACCGCTTCAAGCCGAACTTCGACGGCTTCATGAAGCGTTAATCCATCACTCCCCTGGAATCGAATACTGCGTCCGCTCCAGCCGATGCCATCACCAAATGCAAACGCATCGTCAGAAGCCGGGCGATAAGCCAGCGCACAACACAGGGGCGTTTCCTGCAGATCTGTTTTTCCGAGTGGCAACATGTCCGTATCCGCTCTCAATGATTCTCCAATTCTAATCTACTCTAGAGGCTTTCCAGGCACGTGATCCCGGTCTCCTTATGCTATCTTTCCAGTTTGCCAACCTGCCCGACCGAAAGGACCGGATTCTGGCCACCGTTTAATACAAGAAAAAGCACAGCCATGAGCGCAAAACAGCACGTCCTGACCGGCATCACCACGACCGGCACACCGCATCTCGGCAATTACGTCGGTGCAATCCGCCCTGCCATCGAAGCGAGCCACAGAGCCGACGTACTCCCCTTTTATTTCCTCGCCGATTATCACGCACTGATCAAGTGTCAGGAACCCGAACGGGTGCAGCAATCGACGCTCGAAATTGCAGCCACCTGGCTTGCTCTGGGACTCGATACCGACAATGCCGTCTTCTATCGTCAATCGGATGTCCCTGAAATCGCGGAACTCGCGTGGATGCTGAACTGCGTCACCGCCAAAGGCCTCATGAATCGGGCACACGCTTACAAAGCCTCCGTGCAGGCCAATCAGGATGCGGGTGAAGCTGACCCGGACAAGGGCGTGACCATGGGCTTATTCAACTACCCCATTCTGATGGCCGCCGACATTCTGATTTTCAATGCGAACAAAGTTCCCGTCGGCAAAGATCAGATCCAACACATCGAAATGGCTCGCGACATTGCGGGTCGGTTCAACCATATTTATGGCGAGCATTTCCAGATACCGGATGCGGTGGTCAGTGAAGACACCGCGACTCTGCTCGGTCTCGACGGCCGAAAGATGAGCAAGAGTTACGACAACACCATCCCTCTCTTCATGGAAGAGAAGCCGTTTCGAAAGTTGATCAACAAAATCAAGACCAACTCCCTCGAACCTGGCGTACCCAAGGATCCCGATACCTGTACGCTTTACAGCATCTACAAGGCCTTCGCGACAAGCGAAGAAACACGGGCCATTCGGGTCAGATACGAGGAAGGGATTGGTTGGGGCGAAATGAAAGGGGTTCTTTTCGAATATCTCAACGAACATCTCAAAGAGGCACGGGAACGCTACAACGAACTGATGGCCTCTCCTCGGCAGATTGAGGAAACGTTGCAGGCGGGTGCGGAAAAGGCCCGTGCCCTCTCAAGGCCACTGATGGATAAGGTCCGTCACAGCGTTGGCATTCGTCCACTAGGGTAAGCCATTGAGCATTCTCATCATTGGGTCAGGACTCGGAGGCGTCACGCTGGCCGAGGAACTTAGGAAACTTGCACCGGAAAAATGCATCCGCCTCGTGACCCAGGAAACCCATGGTTACTATGCAAGGCCGATGCTTTCCCATGCCTTTACCCGGGATGACATCGAAGAAAAGATTATCCTCAAATCCTTCGATGCCCTCAGAGCCTTGGGGATCATGATTGACGAGGGGTGGACCGTCACCGCCATCGACCCTTCCAAGCACCAGGTCAGCATGGAGCATGGGGGCAACTCTCAGACGCTCGATTACCAAACACTGGTCTTGGCTCAAGGCTCAGAAGCATTTGTACCCGCCCCTTTCAAACCCTTCCTTCCTCACCTTCTGACGGTCAATAGTCTCGATGATGTCATTGGCCTTCGACGCCTTCGGGCAAAAACGTTGGCCGAAGGGGAAAAACCCCGATGGGCATTAATTGGAGGAGGTTTGATCGGCTGTGAGGTGGCATCGGATATGGCGCGCGCCGGTGACGATGTCACCCTCATTCATCCTCTGCCGAAGCTCATGGAACGACAACTGGAGGATGAGGACGCAGTTGTCCTTCAGAGCGTGCTGGAGCAACAGGGGGTCAAGGTGCTGACAAGCACAACGGCAACTGAGATCCAGAACGCGGAAGATCGCAAAGTAATTCTGACCGACAAGGGAATGTTGGGCCCCTTCGACGGGGTCCTTCTCTGCACTGGATTCAAACCCCGCACTCAACTGGCAGAAGCCGCAGGCATTCAAACAGGCCGAGGCATCAAGGTTGACCAGCACCTCAGAACATCGATCAAGGATATTTATGCCGTTGGGGATGCTGTCGAAATCGAGGACGGACGTGTCTTCGCCTACATTTTGCCGGTCAGACAACAGGCCTCTTGGCTGGCACGCCATCTCTCCGGAGAATCACAGGACCCTTGGACCCCTCCAGACTTCAAACCCCGCGCCAAAGTACAAGGCTTCACAGCCAATCACCCCTACAAAGACTAGGACCGGAGCATAACGCCATGCGATCCAAACTGCTGACGCTGTCTCTCCCATTTCTCTTGGTTGCCTGCTCGACCATCCAGCATGATTTTGCGGAAAATAACGTCCGTAACATGGAGTACCAGTTGCAAGCGGCTGGTTTCAAAATTCTCCTGGCCGACACACAGGAAAAGCAGAATCTTCTCAATGGTCTCCCTGCTGGAACCCTCAGCCGACTAAAAATGGGCGGTACGGTCTATTTCATGTATCCAGATCGGGTGGCGTGCAGCTGCATTTATGTCGGTCGACAGGAAGAGGCGAACCATCTCCAGCGACTAGGCGCCGAAATGCAACAGGAAAACCAGGCGTTGCTCATTCACGAAATGGGTGAAAATGAGCAGGCGCAATGGGGCCCTGCGGGGCCATACGGAAATTATGGGCTTTGGCCACTTTCAAACCCCAATGGAATGGGTCGACCTGGCTGGGATCCATCCTGATCTGCCACTTTTTCCAGCCACCAATAAGCAAGGGGTGATCTTTGTTTGAAACGGCTCTCCCCTCAAAACGGGGAAAGGCGGGAAGAGAAGATTCACCAGCAGGACCACTCAAAACTCAAAGCATTACACCATGAGCGCTTTCATTCGCTGCCTCGCAATCGTTGCCGCCCTATCTGCACCAGATGCCTGTTTTGCTGAAACGTGGGGACCGCGGATCGACCTGACGGAGAGTTGGGTAGGCATCGGCGCCATCTCGATCTTTTTTGCAGCTTATGTTCTGGCCATCCTGGAAGAGAGCACGGAGCTTAGAAAATCCAAACCGATGGTTATGGCAGCGAGCCTCATCTGGGTCATGATCGCATCGGTATATGCCTCAAAGGGGCAAGGCGCAGACTCAGGACATGCCTTCAGGAGCGCTCTTGAAGGGTATGCGGAGCTCTTCCTCTTCATCTTGGTCTCGATGACCTATCTCAATGCCATGGAGCAAAGAGGCATTTTCGACAATCTGAGGGTCTGGTTGCTCAGCCGAAACTTCAGCTACAGAAAGCTCTTTTGGGTCACAGGCATCATGGCGTTTTTCATGTCATCGGTCCTGAACAATCTCACAACGGCCCTGCTCATGGGCGCGGTGCTTCTTGCCATGGGCAAGCAAAGCCCAAAATTCATCAGCGTTGCATGCGTCAACGTCGTGGTGGCTACCAATGCCGGGGGCTCTTTCAGTCCTTTCGGCGATATCACCACCCTCCTTGTCTGGCAAAAAGAGGTGGTTCCATTTGCGAACTTCTTCTCGCTCTTCATCCCAGCAGTCGTGAATTTCGTGCTGCCTGCCAGCATCATGCATTTCTGGGTGCCCAAGGAGAAACCTGATCAAGCTCAGGTTGCCGTTCCAATGCGCCGAGGCGCTTACGGAATCCTCGTGCTGTTCCTGCTGACCATTTTGACGGCCGTGTTTTTTGAGAATTTCCTGAAACTTCCTCCAGCAGCCGGCATGCTCGCGGGATTGTCGTACCTCAGCTTTTACTTTTATTACCTTTATAGCTCTCGCCACAAGGAACTCTCCATCGCAAAGGAATTGGATTCAATCGTTAGCGAGGAGCCACAAAAATCAAACACGACAGACTCCCTTGCCGCAAAGGATCGTGACTATTTCGATGTCTTCCATAACGTCTCAAGACTGGAGTGGGACACCCTGCTCTTCTTCTACGGCGTCATGGTCAGCGTGGGAGGGCTAAGCTACATCGGATACCTTGACCTCGCCTCCCATGCGCTCTACCAGGAACTCGGCGCGACATGGGCTAACATTCTTGTCGGCATCGTTTCAGCGTTTATCGACAACGGGACGATTATGTATGCAGTCCTGACCATGGCACCTGACATCAGCACGGGGCAATGGCTCCTCGTCACGCTCACGGCAGGCGTGGGTGGAAGCCTGTTGGCGATTGGATCAGCGGCTGGAGTCGGTTTGCTCGGACAGATGGAAGGAAAATATTCGTTCTTGTCACACTTGAAATGGAGTCCTGTGATTGCCCTAGGCTATGCAGGGAGCATCGCGACCCACTTCCTCCTTAACTCTCGATTTTTCTAAGCCGCAACGGAATACCTTCATCACGCCATGTCTCGTCCGGATCGATCCTTTCATATATCGGCTCTTTTGGCCCTGATCTCATTTCTGTTCTGCGGAGAGGGCGCTTTTGCCGCCGGAAATACATTCATTACGCTGAACTATCACGACATCATTCCGGAAGAGGAGCGTGTGCCGCCTTTTGATCGCGTTGCCGTCTGCCAGGAACACATTGAAGCTCACTTTTCCTGGCTCAAGAAAAAGGGCTACCACGTCGTCAGCTATCAAGACATCGTCGATGCTTCAAAGGGCAAGAAGAGCCTTCCCGACAAAGCGGTTCTTTTAACCTTTGATGATGGCTACGAAAGCTTTTACACCCGGGTATTCCCTCTTCTGAAGAGATATCACTACCCGGCCGTCGTGGCATTGGTTGGCGCGTGGATGGAGTCTGAAACGGCCGCAGATCGCCCGCAGGGCAAGACGCTACTGACCTGGCCCCAAGTTCGCGAACTCGTCAGCTCCGGGCTCGTGGAAGTTGCCTCGCACAGCTATGGCCTTCACCATGGCATCCACTCGAACCCTCAGGGTAACGAACAGGCTGCAGCAACGACGCATGCCTTTGATCCTGATCTGCGCCAATATGAAGATGACGAGGAGTATCGGCAGCGCATCACTCAGGCTGTTGCCAAGAGTGCCGACTTCATCTGGCAGCAGGCAGGCGTCAGACCCAGAGTCATGGTGTGGCCGTTTGGCGAATACAACGAATGGTTGCTTGATGCCTCCCGTGATGCCGGCATGCCTCACACCATGGCGCTTTGGGACGGCCTCAACACCCTCGCCGATCTTCGGGCCATGAGACGCCTGTTGATCGCAGACGATCCTAACGAAAAGCAGTTTGCGGCCATCGTGGAAGAGCTGCGTGCAGACCGTCCCCTCCGCGTCGTCCATCTTGACATGGACTACATTCACGATCGGGATGACGAGCAAACCGAGCGCAACCTCGGCGCGGTCATCGAACGTATCCGAGCAAGTGGCGCTAATACCGTCTACCTGCAGGCGTATTCGGATCCCGATGGGGATGGGAACGCCGATGCTCTCTATTTCCCCAACAGACATTTGCCTGTCAAAGCGGATCTTTTCAACCGCGTAGCCTGGCAACTCAAGACCCGCGCAGGGGTCAAGGTCTACGCCTGGATGCCCATGATGGCTTACAAGGCGGATCTTCCGGAGGGTTGGCGCGTGATGGAATGGCGGGATGATCGCCCTCAGGTTCCCTCTCACATCTACAGTCGGGTATCCCCTTTCAGTCCAGAAGGTCGGCATTGGGTTGGCGATTTATTCGAAGATCTAGCCAAAGCGGCCTCCTTCGATGGCATCCTCTTCCATGACGATGGAATCCTCTCCGACTTTGAGGATGTCTCCCCGGGTGCCTTACGCTACACCCATGACGTCTGGGGACTTCCTGGCGATTTCAAGTCGCTCCACGAAACCGCCAAAATGCGTCTTTCCTGGGCACGCCACAAAACGGAATTGATGACACAGTACACGGATTATCTGGCTGAGCGGGCACGCCTATTCAGACCGTATCTCAAGACCGTTCGGAACCTTTATGCTCTTCCCGTCATGCAACCGGAAAGCGAAGAATGGTACGCACAATCCTTGCCCGCATTCCTTGATCACTATGATTATGTCGCGATTGAAGCCATGCCTTTTATGGAAAAGGCGGAAAAACCTGACGCCTGGTTAAAGGAACTCGCTCAAAAGGTGGGTACATACCCCCGTGGACTTGAGAAAATGGTCTTTGAATTGCAGACTGTTGACTGGAATACACAGAAACCAATCCCGATGGATATCTTCAAAAACCAGATCACCCTGCTCCAAAAGGCAGGCGCCAAGCATCTTGGCTATTATCCCGACAACGTGTTTCAGGACCAGCCTGCTTTGAACACGCTCAACCACGCCTTTGCTGTCGAAATCAAACCCTAAGTGAAGCCTGCCCAACAGCAAGAGGACTGGATCGCGCGTCTCTGGGACTCCTTCGGGAGTTTCAAGGAGTGCGCGGATGCCTTACTGAACTGGCCCGAATGGTCGTTGATCGACGACGCCCTGGCCAGGTTCATGTTCTATTACCCGCTCTTCATGGCCTACGTCTGGATGATCGGCGCCGTGGTTTACTTCCTCCGCCACGAATATCGCAAAGCGGGTGACACACTCGAACTCCCCATCCTGCAAGAGGCCCCCAAGGTCTCAATTCTCGTGCCCTGCTACAACGAAGCGGAGAACGTTCGAGAAACCATCGCTTTCTGTGCGGCACAAAACTATCCGAACTTCGACATTCTGGCCATCAATGACGGCAGCAAGGACAACACCCTCGAAATCCTCGAAGATCTTTGTGACGAATATCCCCAGCTTCGAATCATCAATCTGGCCAGTAATCAGGGCAAGGCGGTAGGGCTTCGCACTGCGGCCCTTCTGACCGATAGCGAATACCTCGTCTGTATTGATGGCGATGCCCTGCTTGCCCCGGACGCAACCCTCTGGCTGGTCCGTCACTTCATCAAGCATGCCGATGTGGGTGCCGTAACCGGCAACCCTCGCATTCGAAATCGGTCTACCTTGCTGGGTCGTGTTCAGGTCGGGGAGTTTTCAGCCATTGTGGGCATGATCAAGCGTGCGCAACGCCTTTATGGTCGCATCTTCACGATTTCCGGCGTCATCGGCGCATTTCGCAAATCCGCTCTTGCCGATGTCGGGTTCTGGAGCCCCGACATGGTCACTGAAGACATTGATATCAGCTGGAAGCTTCAACTCGCAGGCTGGACGATTCGCTTCGAACCCAGAGCCCTTTGCTGGGTCTTGATGCCTGAGAGCCTTCAGGGTCTCTGGAAGCAAAGAACACGCTGGGCGCAGGGAGGCGTGGAAGTCCTGATCCGATATTTCCGCGCCATGTGGCACTGGCGTTCGCGCTCCATGTGGCTTTTGTATCTGGAATCAATCGTCAGTATCAGCTGGTCGTTTCTGGTCTTTGCCACCCTGATTTTCCTGCCGATGGAATTGTTCCATGAAACCCATCGGGAAAGACTCGAAGATCTCTCCCCGAGCTGGACCAGCATGCTGCTGAGCATCACCTGCCTCATCCAGTTCGGCGTCAGTCTTTTCATTGATGCCCGGTATGAACGAAAAAGCGGCGGGATTGCACGGTACTACTACTGGATGATCTGGTACCCCATCGTCTATTGGCTGATCAATGTCGGGACCACCGTCAATGGCTTTTTCAAAGCCATCCGCAAAAAACGCGGTCAACGGGCGGTATGGGTAACCTTGGACCGTGGGCTTCGCCAAAAATGAAACAGGAAGATCTCATTATCGAGCTCCCGCATTTGCAGAGCTGGCGCCAACGTCTGGGATCGTTGTTCGTCTCCTTCGCGTGTTGGTCGCTCTGGATGTATTTCCTGGTCCCTCTTGTATCCCTGGGTGGATGGTTGCTGGGGGTGCGTAAGCTTTCCGCGGAAGTTCGATGGTTCGGAGGTTATAAGAGCCTCATCGAGCTTCTGGAACTCTACGGCTATACGGTTCTTGTGATCCTCCTGGTCTGGACGGCATGGACCCTTGGACGAAAGGTGCTGCGTCCCGAGCAGCCGCCCCAGGGCAAGAAGATGACAGCTGACCTCATCCCTGCTGCCCTCGTTGCGAACCAGGAGAGCGTCATCGTCGGACGCGAGTTTAGGAACGTCACGGTCATGTTTGACGACCACGGCATCATCATGGAGACCGTCAAACTGGGTACCCCGGGAGATACAGCATGAAACGGTTGCTGACGCACCTTCGCATCTTCGGGCTCATGCTGATCGTCTACAGCCTGACCTATATTCCACCTCTTCTTACCTCCGTCATTTTCGATGACGGTACGGTTGCCACCTTCTTTACCGGAATGATGCTGACGCTCGGATCAGGGCTCTTGCTCTGGATACTCACACAGCGTTATCACATGGAACTGAAGGCACGGGATGGATTCATCCTGGTTTTTGTCACCTGGGTCGGCATGGCCGCCGTGTCGACCGTTCCTCTGCTGACGTATCTTGAAGACCTGAGCTTCACGGATGCCTATTTCGAGTCGATGTCGGGACTCTCGACCACCGGCGCAACCATTCTGAGCAACCTCGACTACCTGCCTCCTGCCATCAACATGTGGCGGCATGAGCTGAACTGGATTGGAGGCATGGGCATCATCGTCCTTGCCGTTGCCATTCTGCCGATCCTTGGCGTTGGTGGACGCCAGCTCTATGTCGCAGAAATACCAGGACCGATGAAAGACAGTCGGTTGACGCCGAGGATTACGGAAACAGCCAAGAACCTCTGGCTCACCTACACCCTGATTACTTTGGCGTGCACCATCGGCCTTAAACTGGCTGGCATGGACTGGTTTGACGCCATCTGTCACGCCTTTGCCACTATGAGCCTTGGCGGATTTTCAACCCATGACGCCAGTATCGGCTACTACCACTCCGCCGAAATTGAGATCGTCCTGATTGTTTTCATGACCTTGGCCGGGATGAATTTCGCAACGCATTTCACGGCGTTCCGCGAAAAGAACCTGGAAGCCTATTCACGGGATATGGAGGCCTACCCCTATATCCTGATCCTTTTGGGCAGCTCCCTCGCCATCTCGCTCATCCTCTGGCATGACAACTACTATTCAAGCTTTGGTGAGACGCTCCGATACGCCACCTTCAATCTGGTTTCGATCGCCACGGATTGCGGATTTTCCAGCCAGAATTACAACGACTGGCCGGTCTTTGCTCCCCTGTGGATGTTGCTGCTGAGTAGCTTCATGGCCTGCACAGGCTCTACCGGTGGGGGCATCAAAATGATGCGAACACTGATTCTCTGGAAGCAAAGCCTTCTGCAGATGTTCCTTCTGTCGCATCCCACTGCAGCCAACCCACTGAAGCTTGGGGGTCAAGTCATCAGTTCACGGATCACCCTGTCCGTCCTCGGCTTCATCTTTGCCTATTTTGCGACC
>CAYFOC010000028.1:0-12537 GCA_964344615.1 uncultured Methylococcus sp. | reverse complement strand
CGGCGGGGGATGATTGAAAGACGCGATTCTAAACCGAAGCCACGATTTATAATCGCAGCCTGTCTACACGTAGCACCGCCCATGAAACGTCTACTGACTCTTTCCCTTTCTCTTGTCTTTGTCGTTGGTTGTGCAACGGTAGGGCTCAAGGTTCTTGATCGTCTGTATGGTCCCGAGGACCCCGATCGTTATGATCATCCGGGTCCGGCCCTGGCGGGTGCCCCGACTTATGCACATGACGTCAAGCCGATCCTTGATCATCGCTGCGTGGTCTGTCACGCCTGCTACGACGCTCCCTGTCAGCTGCAATTGGGAAGTTACGAGGGGATCACGCGGGGCGCCAACCCCGAGAAGATCTATAACTCAAGCCGTCTCATCGAGGCCCGAACGACCCGGCTTTTCTGGGATGCAGATACCAATGCGGCCTGGCGCAAGATGGGCTTTTTTTCCGTTTTGAATGAGCGCCGGAACGATTCGGATACAAATCTACGGGCCTCGCTGCTGTCTGAAATGCTGGCGTTGAAGAAGGAGACGCCGTTCCCGACGGAAGGGGATCTTCCTGGCGATCAATTCGACTTTTCCCTGGACCGCCCTCAGGTCTGTACGCGTCTTGAAGGCATCCCGGATTACCGAAAGAAAAATCCGAACTGGGGCATGCCCTTCGGCTTCCCGCCGCTCGACAACGAGGCCATGGAGACCTTGACGCACTGGCTTGAGACCGGAGCAGCTCCGGGCCCCAAGAAGACCGTGACTAAAGGAGCGCTCTCCAGAGTGGCATCATGGGAATCTTTTCTCAATGCCGAGGATCTCAAGTCCCAGCTGATGGCGCGCTATGTTTACGAGCACTGGTTCCTCGCGCATCTTTATTTCGATGATCTTCCTGACAGGCAATTCTTTGAGCTTGTCAGGTCGACGACGCCACCCGGGCAGGCGATAGGTCTGATCGCTACACGCAGGCCCTACGATCCTCCCGGAACGTCCAGGGTTTATTATCGCTTCCGTCCGATTGAGGCCACGCTAGTCTCAAAGACCCACATGCCGTATCCATTGAATCCAGGCAAGATGGAGCGCATCAAAGGCTGGTTTATTGATGCCGACTACAAGGTCGACCGACTGCCGAGCTATGATCCGGATGATTCTTCGAATCCATTCATCACGTTCAAAGCTGTTCCGACCTATGCACGTTACCGTCTGATGCTGGATGAAGCTCAGTTTACGGTGATGGGGTTCATCAAGGGCCCTTCCTGCCGCGGTCAGACGGCCCTCGATGTCATTGATGATCATTTCTGGATCAGTTTCGCGACACCTGAGGATCCTGCCTTCAAGGACTCTTCCAGTTTCATGTCAGAGGCCCTGACGCATATCAGTCTCCCGACCCGAGATCGTAGTACGGCCCTTCTCGTACAGTGGACGACCTACGCCAGGCAGCAGAGCGACTACCTCAAGCGCAAGGCCGCTTATATGGATCATCGCTACAAGGGACGCTCCAGCATCACGTTGAATACGCTTTGGGATGGCGATGGCCACAATCCCAATGCCGCACTGACTGTATTCCGACATTTTGACAGTGCCTCGGTCGAAAAGGGGCTACTTGGCGGGCATCCCCAGAAAGCGCTAGTCGTGGGGTATGAAGTTCTGGAGCGGATTCACTACCTGCTGGTTGCCGGATTCGATGTCTATGGCAACCTTGGACACCAGCTTGAAGCCCGTCTCTATATGGACTTTCTGCGGATGGAGGGCGAACACAACGCCTTGACGGCGCTCCCGATGAATGTGCGTATGAGTGTCCGTGATCACTGGTACAGAGGGGCGAGTGAAGAGATCAAGTCCTATGTTTTGGGAGAGCATAACGACTATCAGCAGGAGACTGGGATTCCCTTCACGACCCATGATCCCCTGAACGAATTTTATGATGATTGGACCGCCTACATGGCGCCCATTCAGTCGCATGCTTACGATCTGGATGCGAAGAAGTTGGGGGCGGGCCTCGTTTCAAAGCTACAGGCGCTAGCCTCCCTTCAGGGACGTTCCCTTCAGTATCTGCCTGAAACCAGTGTTCTCACGGTGGTAGGGGCCAAGAAGACGAACAGGCATTTCACGATCCTTCGAAACAGTGCGCATTCGAATATCGCGCGGCTCTTTGATGAGGAAAACCGTCGTCTTCCTGATGAAGATACGCTGTATGTTGCCTCAGGAATTATCGGCGCCTACCCAAACATTTTCTATCGCGTCAATGAGGAGGATCTTCCGGAGTTCACGCGTCGCATTGCGGCGTTGGCATCAGACAAGGACTATGCGGATTTGGCGGAACGCTTTGCCATCAGGCGAACGAATCCTGAATTCTGGTCGCATTTCGACCAGATTCAAAAGGATTTTGAAATCCGCTCACCGGTCGAGGCAGGCATCTTGGATCTGAATCGATATGAAAACCGATAGCCATCAGACCCGGTGGCGGAGAGGGATGGCGCTAGTGGCCATCCTGCTCTTCGTCATGGGGTGCAGCAGTCGCAGTGAGCGTCTACGCGGGATCAAGGATACCTGCGAATGCGCAAGCGACCATTAGGGAATTGATTGCTGTGCTTATTCGCTGACTGGCGTCAGGGACTTTCGAGCCCGGTCGATGTTCGCAATCAGTCCGGCCATCTCAGCGTAGGCAATTTCCCCTGTGTAATCATCTCCGATCCTGAAGGTCCAGTGGGTCTCGAGATTTGGGGTGTAGCGCTGCGCAAAATGGCGAACCAGCGATTCCTTGAGCGGGATGCTGATGGATTCAAGATAGCGACACTCTGTCGGTGTGCATTGTGGCCGGCCTTTGCGAACATAGATGGTCTGCCGCATCAGCCCTTCGGGTGCTTCGTAGGTAACGATCACCTTGTCTCTTGGTTTGTCAGTCATCTGCATGAAATCCACGCCAATTGCAGCCTTCCCGGACTTTCTGTCGATCGAGGCCAGCAGGTAGGTGCCGCGGTAATGACGAACATCGTCGTAGGGCTCTTCGTATCCCTTCTCGGTATTGATCTGAACTGCCGGTTTATCAGGTTTCTGATCGATCGTCGCGGTCGATGAGTAATGGTCAGGGGTCAGGTTCGAAGGCGGGTGAGATGACTTCGTCGCACAGGCGCTCATACTGCCGAGAGCCAGGAAGAATACTGCCTTTGAAATGAGGGTGCAGTGGGGGTGCATGAATTCTCTCCAGTGAATTGTGCGATTCTAGCTTCAGGCAGACGAGTTCGTAGTGCTTAATGGCAGTGGGCTCTATCCTTCATCGGGTCTTGGGATGGGTAGACGATGAACACCTTTCTTCCTTTCTTTCCGGAAGATAGGCATTCCATGCGATCGGTTCTATCGGTTTCATCGAAGCAACGATTTTAAATAGACCATCGGATTGGATTTCGCCGATCAGTGTAGGCCGTTTCAGGTGATGATTGGGTCTTAACAGAACCGCCCCCTCAGGAGCGTTGTAATTCAGTCCAACGAGAGCGTTCCGGACAGCATCTGTATCAAGACGGCCCGCTTTTTCAACCGCGAGGGCCCAAAGGTGGACGAGGGTGTAACCGGATTCGGTAGGATCACTGGTCACTCTTCTCTGCCCGAACCGGAATTTGAACGCCTTGGTAAACCGGCGCGAGTCGTGGGTATCGAGGGACTGAAAGAAATTCCGGCTAGCAAAGGTTCCTTCGAGAACTGCAGGGCCGATTTCTGAGACCTCTTCTTCGGCTATGGAAAAGCTCATCGTGATGTAGTTATTCACAGGTGTCAGATAGGCTTTTTTCAGCTGTTTGAAAAATGGGACGTTGCTATCACCGTTCAGGGTGTTCAGGATGATCCCGCCATCGGGTAGGGCCTTGCGAATGGACTCAATAATCGGTTCGACATCCATGCTTCCGAGGGGCAAGTAAGCCTCGCCGACGATTTGTGCTCCCCGAGATGCCAGTATTTCGCGGATGATCCGGTGGGTGGTTCTCGGATAGATGTAGTCGGAACCCACCAGAAAGAACGACTTTCCCTTATTTCGAAGTAGCCACTCCAGAGCGGGTTCAATCTGCTGGTTCGGTGTTGCCCCCCCGTAAATGATGTTAGGGGAACACTCTTGGCCCTCATATTGGATGGGGTAGAAGAGAAGGATGTTTTTTCCTTCAAATACGGGCAACATCGATTTTCGGCTCGCTGATGTCCAGCCGCCAAAAACAGCACTGACCTTGTCTTTATCTACCAAATTGAGGGCTTGGGTGGCGAATATCTGAGGGTCGGAGGCGCCATCGGCGACGACCGGGACGACTTTCAGTCGTTTGCCACCTAAGCTGATACCACCAAGGTTATTTATTTCTTCAATCGCCAGAACTTCCCCTTCTGCAGCTGTTCCTTCGGAAAAGGCCATGGTTCCACTCTGAGAATGAAGGATACCGACCCGAATCTCACCCTGAAACGGGAGGTGGGTGCTCTCATTCGGGTCATTGGAGCAGCCCGATGTCAGAAGTAGGAGTAAGGGCATTAGCCATGCTAAGCACCGGCGAAACTTTTTGAGGTGAGTGAAATCCATCACGTACTCCACAATCGCCAGACTAGAAAGCCGATGGCTGCAAACAGTGCCAATGTGGTGATCAATCCGACTTCATAGCCGGTTCGCTTCATCTCGTTGAAATGTCCATGTTTGACATGGTGGGCATGTGTGTAAAGCACATAGATTGTCGCTATGAATGTATAGGCGAGCACCAAAATGTGAATCTGATCGACCAGCGTGACATATTCGACGGCACCAAGATCCGATGAAGCGCTTTGCATGCTAAGGACATCCGCAAAGACTGAAGCGGTCAGTAGGCCGAGTCGGGTTTGGGCGTCAAGAACGACAAAGAAAGCAGGTATGGCAAGGCCTGCTGCGACAAAAGCGGCTATCGTCAGCTTCCAAAAGGTGGCATACGTTGTCCGTTTTAATGTGATGGAAACATCCGCGGCGGCGAAGGAAACCTCGGCATTTTTTGGGATGCGGGGGTCGCCGAAACTCGAAGATCGAGAGATTTTTCCAGCGTGAAGTGATGCGCCTTCTATGTCCCACGCGGGAATAGCGAGGTTTGAATCCACTATCCATGTAACGCCGTCATCGATAAAGCGCAGTTTGGAGTAATCGCGTTCGGAAGCTTCGATTTGAATATTGAGCGTCTGTGCATCGAAGGGGAAATCGCTCATGTCCCATTGATGGCGAAACGACCCTCTGATTTTTAATCGGGTCCATAGCCCTCTATCCGTAGTTTCCTTCTGCAGAAGGGATTCCTTGATCTCGATCGCATTCGGAAAGCGGAGTTCCTCGATCGGATTAGCTGAGTGAGGATCTGAAAGTGTCCATAGCCAGATGGTCGCGTCGAACTTCTTACTCTGCCGGTCAAAGTCCCCGACATCGGTGATCAGCGCACCGAGAGGCGTGTAATCGATCCGTTGAGATTTCTCCCGGGATTCAGCCGAAAGAAGGGATGCCGGCAAGAGGAGAGCGACAAGGCAAAGCCGGCAAAGAGTTTTCCGCATATGGCTGGCTCGCTAACTTAGGTACCTTCAAGGAGACTACCTTCAAAAACACCTGAACAAAAGGGGTAAATTTTCCGAATGTGATAAAATGACGCGGAAAATCGAGGAACAACGTTTTTGATCTTAGAGACGGTCATATGCGGCTCCGCATGACTCTGAGATAGCGTTGGGGGGGTCCTCCTGATACATGCAGGCGCTGAACGCTTCAATTCGCCCCATTCCTCTTACCTGATCGACAGCACCACGCTGATATCTACTCCAACCTGAACTGCAAAACGCCTATATGACAATGCCGCCAAGGCTTGCTGCCCTTAAAGAAACCGACATTCTCCAGCTGAATGAAGCCGCCGAAATCCTGGGGCTTGAACCTTCCTATCTTGAATATCTCGCTGCTTCCAAGGCTTTCGGCCTCAAGAGCAAGGCCATCAAGTGGAAGCGCCAGTTTATCGTGAGCGACCTGAGGAACTTCCTCGAAGCCCGTGCCAAAGGGGTCACGAGTGTTTGAGCGCGCGCAGGAAGATTTGCTGAGCCCCGAAGATGCGGCACGCATGACTGGGCTAACTCGATCCGAACTGGCTCATCACACCCATCATCGAACCTACGGACTACAGAGTGTCCACCGCGCCGGGAAGACCTGGTACCGGGCAGACATTCTTCGACATTTCAGTGCCAATCTCGAAGCCAATCGGGCCGCAGAATCCTTGTTCCGTTGAGCCATCCTTAGGGAGTTGGCCGCCTTCCTATCCCGAACGATCGCATTCTCGACCCTTTGGGACGGATACAATCTAACGATCGTTTGAAATTACTTCAGGAGGCTGCATGCGCATCATTCGTTGCCTAGATCACAACGGTATCACTCGGCTGGCTGTCCAGCAGGATCAGGTAAGTGCGCTGGCGATTGAGGGCGAATTGTTTGGATCGTTCAAGGTCACCGAAGAACGCATCGAGATCAAGAAGCTACTTGCTCCACTGAAGCCGGAAGCCATCCTCTGCATTGGGCTTAATTACCGTGCTCATGCCGAAGAGACCCGTTCAGCGCTCCCTGAAAATCCCATCCTCTTCATGAAGCATCCGGCCTCGGTTCAGAACCCTCTGGATCCCATCGAATTGCCACGGACACTCCGGAGCGATCGGGTCGACTACGAATGCGAGCTTGCCGTCGTGATCGGAAAGGCAGCACGGAATGTCTCGGAGGAAAACGCCTTGGATTACGTCTTCGGTTACACCTGCGCCAATGACGTTTCGGCCAGGGACTGGCAAAAACATGGCGGCGGCGGCCAGTGGTGCCGCGGCAAGACCTTCGATACCTTCTGTCCCTTAGGCCCTGTCTTGGTGACCCGTGATGAGGTGCCAGATCCCAACGCATTAGCCATCCGCACGATCCTCAATGGCGAGGTACTGCAGGACTCCAATACCAGTGACATGATTTTCAATGTCCCTGCCTTGGTTTCCTATCTCAGTAAGAGCACGACATTGACGCCAGGGACCGTGATTCTGACGGGAACCCCGCAAGGCGTCGGCATGGCCAGAGATCCGCGTATATTTCTCAAGGAAGGCGATACGATCAGTATCGAAATTCAAGGTATTGGTACGCTGACCAACCCCGTTGTCGCTGAACCCGTCTGATTGAACCAGACCCTTCCGTCATGATTTGGATACTGCGCAGCCTGATCCTGATTCTCCTTTGGGCATCCCCTGGAGCATGGGCTGCGGAGGGGTTCCCTTGGTATCCTGAGGATCCCCTTGGGACGCATGGTGATGTGTCTGAGACCCCGGGTGTCGCGGCGACTCAGATCGGCAAGGATCCTTGTCTGACCAAGGGTGCGCGGGGCGAAAAGTGGAGCCTTGTCGAGATCATCGATCAAGCCCTTTGCCATAACCCGCAGACCCGTCAGGCTTGGGCACAGGCCAAGCAGCAAGCTTCGCTCATGGGGTCGGCCGAATCCTCCTATCTGCCGTCGTTCAACTTCAGCATGCCGATTTCACGCAGTCAGAACACGGCAGGTGGCGGCATCTCGAATGGCGTTCCCGTCAATGGCGGAGGCGGTGCCAAGGTCTCGGGCACCAATCAGTTCACACGCGTGGTTCCCCAGTTAAGCGTCAACTACCTTCTGTTTGATTTCGGCGGTCGAGCGGCGCGTGTCGAAAGCGCTCGTCAGGCGCTTGAAGCCGCGAATTGGCAACACGCGGCAGTCATTCAGTCCGTGCTCTTCCAGACGCTTCAGGCGTACTACCAGCTCTTTGCGGCCCGGGCATCTCTTGAGGCTGCCGATCAAACCGTGAAATCCATGCAGGTGGCTTTTGATTCGGCGGCCTATCGATTCCAGGTCGGATCCTCAGCGCTCGGGGACAAGCTGCAGGCACAGACGATTCTGGCGCAGTCGAAGGTCAGTCAGAAGACGGCCGAAGGCAACGCCCGGGCGGCCCTTGGAGCCATGGCGAACGCAATGGGACTCAACCCGCACCACAGCATCGAAATTGAAGCCCCCGAGCTTGTGGATCCCAATCCCGAACGGGAAAAGGACATTGAAGCCCTGATGGATGTTGCCCGTGATGCGCGGCCTGATCTGGCCGCAGCGGAAGCTCAGGTCAAGTCGTCTCAGGCCAATGTGTTGTCGGCGCGGTCTAACGGAATGCCACAGTTGTCGCTGGTTGGTAGCTATTCCTACCTTGACAGCATCAACTACTCGGCGGTTTCCAGCTGGGCCATCGGCGTTCAGGTGTCAGTCCCCCTCTTCACAGGCTTCAACAACACCTATCAGATTCGTGCGGCGGAGGAGCAGGCCGAGGTTTCATCGGCGTCCCGCGATCAACTGGAGCAAGCGGTCACGCAAGGCGTCTGGCAGGCGTATTACACGCTCGCGGCAACCCGAGATAACCTCCGTAACACGGAAGACTTGCTGAAAACGGCCAAGGAGGCGGAGCACATTGCGCTCGGTCGCTATCGGGAGGGCGTTGGTAACATCGTCGAGGTGACCAACGCCGAAAACAATCTGGCCAATGCGCGCTACAGTTTCGTTACGGCGCATTACAACTGGCGAATTGGCAAGGCACAGCTTGCACAGGCCTTGGGTCGCCTCGATGCCGGCGATGTCGAGGCCGTTGAAGGGGCGGGACAGAATCGGGTAATGGAGTAGGGCTCAGCGATGACAGGATTCGATGTAGGGAGAAGCCTGGCGATGGTCGGTCTTTTGGCGTTGCTTTCAGCCTGTACCACCATGGGAACCGACTTCGATCCTGAGCAGGCACGGAAGATTCGTCGAGGCATGACGCGGGATGAAGTCATTGCCATCATGGGAGAACCCCCGAGTCAGGTCGAGGGGACCAACGACTGGCGTTTGACCTGGGTCTGGGAAGAGGCCGATGTGATTTCCTTTGGCGCCCGAATGAAGCGAGTGACCGTTACCTTCGATCACCGTGGTCGCGCCGATAACGTTCCGCCGGATGGGATCGTTCCCTACACCGACTTCTACTGAACTAGCTGTCCTTGAGTTTTTGCTCGTACCCGGCCAGGTCCAAGACATCCAGCAAATGTTTGAATCCTGCCTGATGGGTGGGCATGGATCCGGTCTTGAGTTCGCTAAGCGCATTTTCCATCGCCATGACCACGCTCCCGATCAGGGCCAAAGGATAGGCCGCAATCCTGAATCCAAGGTCTGCCAGGGCGCCGGTCGAGATGACAGGGGTCTTGCCGCCCTCGATCATGTTGGCCATGGTCGGCTTGTCGACGCGCCGGTTGAATGCTTCCATCTCGCTGATGGTTTGAGGCGCCTCCATGAAAAGGATGTCAGCCCCGAGATCCTCGAAGGCCTCCATGCGCCAGAGCGCTTCATCAAGACCCAGCGTAGCTCTAGCATCGGTTCTTGCGAGGATCAGGATATCTGCGCCATCCTCTCTCGCTCTAATGGCTGCCCTTAAGCGGCTCAGCGCTTCCTCCCGACTGACGACCTCCTTTCCGGCCATGTGACCGCAACGCTTCGGTGCCACCTGATCTTCAATCATGATGGCGGCAAACCCTGCTCGCGCATAGCCTTCGACGGTGCGCTTCACATTGACGGTATTGCCATAGCCCGTATCTCCGTCACCGATCACCGGGATGGATGTCGCTTCCAATATGGAGCGCCCCTGATCAATCATCTCTCCATAGGAGATGAGACCGGTATCCGGCAATCCGAGGCGTGCGGCTGAAACGGAGAAACCGCTCATGAAGGTCAGGGGGAATCCTGCGCGTTCGATGAGTCGTGCAGACAGTGCATCGTAGCAGCAGGGCATGACATGCAGGCCCTGCTGTCTTAGGAGCGATCGAAGTGACTCAGCACGCGAAGCCGTCATGAGGAGCGGTTTCAGGGGCTGGTTGAATTGACAGACCCGACGCTGGATGCGCCATAAGGATCGGGAGACTGCACCCGCTGCATTTCGTCATACTCGGATTCGGAGATGGTCTTCAAGGTGCTGGAAGCCGGTGGAACGGTTTCATCGACGATGGGCGTTGACAGGGGGCCACCCTGAAGGCTCGAGCCAGACTTCGCGGATTGATTGACGCGATCCCAGCGCGGGCCGGGTCCGATGATGATCAGGGTCCGATAAGCCATGACGGTCGCACCGGTTTTGCGGCCTGTCTTTTCATTGATCTGGTCCACCGGGCCGTATCCGCTGTGGCCTACCAGGTGGAACATTTCCTCGGCGCGGTAGTCTTCTTCGTGAACGCAGCCATGTGATTCAGCGGCCTTGCCCATGTCTTCGATGGCGTGACGATCCAGAGAGGAATGCAAGGCTTCACCGCCGTGGAAAAACACAGACCAAAGCATCGGTGCATCGTATTCCCGTGACCAATGGCTTGATGAAAAGGCCTTTGGTGAAAAATAACCAGCGAGCGTTTCATGGCCCTGCATGCCGGTCGAGACCAGCCAATAGTAAATGAGGCCGGTGCCCCGTTTGTAGACCCTTAAGGTTTGCTCTCTACCCCAGAAATCGTCGTTGGCCTTGCTGATGACCACGATCAGGTTGTAAGTCGAAAAGTCAGGATCATCGAGGGGATTCGGAAGGCTCATGGCCTCATCAGGATTGGGGTCCTTGTAAGGTGAAAAGGCCTTGGTAACCCCAAATGCATGATTGGCATCCGCTGCCGGATCACTCTCATAG
The DNA here is from genome assembly GCA_964344615.1 of uncultured Methylococcus sp. Classification (GTDB taxonomy): domain Bacteria; phylum Pseudomonadota; class Gammaproteobacteria; order Methylococcales; family Methylococcaceae; genus UBA6136. The sequence continues at coordinate 1,878 of CAYFOC010000028.1, read as the reverse complement.
CGGGTCTGGGGCTGCGTCCTGGGAAATCCTTCCCAGGGACCATCCGGCCCATCGTTCATCGCAAGAGCCGAAATCGGCTGAAGGCCGGCGATGAGAAACAGGAGGGGGAGAATCAAACGGTAGGGAGCTTTGTCGTGCATGCGGCATCGAGCAGGTGAGGTGAATGGGGCGAGTGGATGAGGGTGCCCACACCCGTCGGTATCAGCGAGGATGTGGGTGAGGCTTACCAATTATCCTTGACGTAGCGGTAATTCACGATTTCCCGGCAACTCCAGATGGGAAGTTGATAGCCTGAGGGGGTTTCGCAACTGGTGGCATAGATCTGCACCCGTTCTTGCCATTGATCGAAGGCAAAGTAGCCCCCGACGACCAGGAAGATCAGGATGGCCAGCGTGTGGATGGCAGCCATTTCAATCCCTCGTCCGACGTCTCTGTACAGGGATTTCGATGCGTGCCAGTCGGCCGATGGCTCCCGACATGGCCCAGGACATCCACGCTGCCAATATGGACGCAAATCCTAACTCCATGACAAGCCCAGGATACTGCTCTCCCAAAAAGTTCCCGTAGGCAATGGCCGTAAAGCCAAAAACAGAGAAACCAAGAGTAAGCCGGTCAAGAACAGGTTGAAGTGTGTGCATCTTCAGGATCTCCTCGGTTAACGCGATCAGGTAGGCCCGTCGGGTCGTCTCGTTGTTTTTTTGCTTATTGTATCCGTGTTACACAGTAAACGGATTATTTCTCCGACAGAAAAGGTAGGAAATAGTTCCGCAACCACTTCCTGTGGCAGGTTTTTTTGGAGATGGGCCCTGTTCTGTCGCAAAGCTCGCAAAACTGAGCATTGGAGGTTCTTGCCGGACTGTGTTCTGATATTCGTGTGTCATCGTATTCAGCCTTGCACCGGACTGCATCTTCGATTAGCCGTTGCTTAGGGAAGCAGATACGCCGGGCTCTTGGTTGAGCCGAGGATTATGGTGGGGATCGATTGTGATCCCAAAAATCAGGCGGGACCTTCATTTCTTCGGAAAAGCGACCTGCCGTTTCTTGCGAGGAGAACTCATGTTCAGCGATTTGATTGTCGATCTTCCCCTGGCCGTAATCGGCTATGTTGCCATCGTTCTGGCGATATCAAAGTTCCAGGAATTCAGTGTTGGAGATGTGCCGGCTGCGCCGACCCTTCAGAAAACGGTCTCAAGCCCCGGTGATGATGCTCATCATGATGCAGCGTCTCGTGAAACCTTGGTGTCGACGAGTGAAAACTGGGCTGTGACCGAGGAGGGGAGCCAGGGCAAGCCGCACGATGCGAATGTGACCCTGTTTGACTCTGAGACTGGCGCAGTGGTGAAGTACGAGGATATAGAGCTCTCGCATGTTCCAACCGATGCGGTCCTGCATCGTCATTACATTCAGTATCTCCTGATGATGCTTCAGACCCTCAGGGATGAGCCTACCGATAGCCAATTGCGCCGTCACTACTATCAATACCTCGAATATCGGATCGAAAGCCTTCTGGCAGATCGCAGCGCGGTGGACCTCCTCGAATCCGAGTATGAGGCCCGCCACCTGTCGTTCTAGTCCGAAAACTCTCTTCTACAGTCTGATTTCGGTCTGTACGTAGAAGTAATTCACATTGCTGCTGTTCGGGTGGCTTCCGAGGCAACTGGACTCGGTAACGCCGTTACAGGTGATCCCTGGAGCCCCCGTGCCGTAGATCGCGAGATTGCCTTTCATCAGCACCTGCCACCCGGCCTGAAATGCAACGTTGTAATGAGCGTCCCAGCGAGCGTTCATTTCGACGGTGTCACCGATGTAGCTGCCCTGATAATTGACGTGGTTCATGGGATTGTAGATGTTTGCCGAGGCCCAACCCGTGGTCGAGGT
>CAYFOC010000027.1:0-12579 GCA_964344615.1 uncultured Methylococcus sp. | reverse complement strand
CACTGTCTGCCATTTGCGACAAGGTGGTGGCATCTTCCTTCGAAATGGAGAGCGCAGAAGGCTCCGCCAGGCAAAGGTCTGCCTTTGTGGGAGGAGCGTCAATCTTGAAGAGATGGCACGATACTCCTGCAACTTCATGCGTCTTGGATACTGCGGTCAGCTTGGCTTTTTTGGCGCCCTGTTGCAGTCTGGTCAGTTCCTCGACGGGGACTTTTTCCAGAAGATGTCCCCAGACCAGGCGCTGTTCTTGCGAAAGCCCGTTCATTTGCTTGCCGACGCCTTTCACCAGCGGTGCGAGCATTTCAAGCTGGTTGGCCAATTGGCGAACCGATTTCTCACTAAAAATCATCAGGGTCTGTCGATCATGACGAATCAGGGCCCATTGACCGCTTTGACCGTCAAACAGAAGCTCAGTATTAGGATCGCCAGAAAGCTTTCGAATCCAAGCGCGCCCGTTGTCGATCTCGAGCTGTTGGGTGACCGGGGAACCTGACTCGGTCAAGCGGTATTCCAAGATAGAGGCTGAGTGTGACGGGATTCCATAACCGAAGAGTCCGGTCAGGGACAGTAGGACTGGAAGTGACCTTGAAGAAAATCGCATGGAGAGTGATGATCCTGAGTGGATGAATGGCTCAATGGTAGTATGGAACGGCATCGACGGGAATCATGTCAGTTTCCTTCAGATTAAAGAAAGCGATATGTCTGATCACATTCACGCGCATCACGATCATCACTCCGATGATCGCCTGTCTTCAAAGCCACGCCTTTTTCTGGCGCTGTTGGCCACGCTCGCCTTTTTCATCTTCGAGACCTATGCGGGTGTCAAAAGCCAAAGTCTCGCCTTGTTGTCCGATGCTGCCCACAATCTCACCGATGTGCTGGCACTGGCCATCTCCTGGTATGCGGTTCATGTGGCCGAACGCCCGCCACAGGCGGGGCGGACCTTTGGCTATCACCGGGGCGGTATTTTGGCAGCACTATTCAATGCGGCGAGCTTGCTGATCATCGCCGCAGGGATACTTCACGAGGCCTTGCATCGATGGGAGCACCCGGTGCCCGTCTCCTGGGAAACATTGATAGGCGTGGGAATTCTGGCGCTTTTCGTCAATGGTTTGAGTGCCTGGCTGGTTGGGCATGGGGCCCATGATGACCTTAACCTGAAGAGCGCTTTTCTTCATTTGATCGGAGATGTCCTCTCCAATGTGGGTGCCATTCTTGCAGGCGTCGGAATAGGTTGGACGGGCATGTTGTGGTTGGATCCACTGGCCAGTACCCTGATTGCCATCCTCATTGTCTGGAATGCTTGGGTGATTGTCAGGGAGGCCTTGGATATTCTGATGGAGGGGGCTCCCCGCGATATTGTCGTGGAGGATCTGGGACGTGCGCTTGCGGGTCATTCCGAGGTTCTGGGTGTCCATGATCTCCACGTATGGAGCCTTTCAAAAAGCCTGAGGTTCTTGTCGGTTCACGTGGAGGTCGAGGACATGACCTTGAGCCAGGCTGAAAAGATCCGTCGGAGCCTGTCAGCGTTGGTGAAGAAGGACTTTCGTATTGCGCACGCAACCTTTCAGTTTGAATCTGAGCCCGCGTGTCGGCGTGCGCTTTATTGTCATCTTTCTGTCGAGGAGCAGGGCGCGCACCATCACCACGGTGAGACCTGTGCCGAAAGTCACCCCTGAGGGTGATATGGCCGTTCGCTAACTTCTGGGTGACAACGCTTGCGATTGAATCCAGCCGGCGGCGGCGATCCCTGCGCGGTGCCCTGTGGCCAGTGCGGCCGTGAGAAGGTAGCCACCCGTTGGGGCATCCCAATCCAGCATCTCGCCGGCGATAAAAAGTCCCGGCTTGTTCACCGCCATCAGGTTTTCATCGACCTCTCTCATCTCTACACCTCCCGCGCTGCTGATGGCCTCTGATATCGGGAAAGGCTCGTGAAGAGCCAGAGGCAGCGATTTGATGGTGGCAGCGAGGTTGTCTGATTCAAGAGGGAGAGTGGCGCATTCCCGTAAAAGCCCAATTTTGACCTCTGAAAGTCCGGCTTGCTTGCGAAGGTGGGAGCTCCATGAGGCTTTGTCTTTCGGAGCAGCCAGATCGGCCCGCAATTTTTCGACCGTCCGATCAGGGGCAAGGTCGATGCGAAGCTCTGCTTTTCCATGCTGCTTGATCTCCGACCGGATCTGGCCAGAGAGTGCGTAGACGAGACCTCCCTCGATACCGCGCTGGGTAATCATGAGTTCGCCTCTTTGTGTTCGCCGCAGACTCCCTTGCCCAAGGGTAACGTTTACGGTCTTGATGGGGATCCCGGCAAAGCGATCTCGAAATACCTCGGACCAAGGGACGGTAAATCCGCAATTGGACGATTCCAAGGGGCTGATCGAAAGCCCGATCTGGTCAAGCGTCTTGACCCAGAGACCATCCGACCCCAGATGAGGCCAGCTGCCGCCACCCAGGCATAAAATGGTGGCTCCGGCCTGTACCTCGATATCACCCTGAGGGGTCGAGAAAGTCAGGCCTTCATTTTCTGTCCAGCCTGTCCAACGATGGCGAGGGCAAAAGCGGACCTTGAGTGTTCTCAGGTGCCTTATCCAGGCCCTGAGGAGGGGGGCAGCCTTCATCTCCTTCGGGAAAACCCTGCGGGATGTGCCGACAAACGTCTCGATCCCCAGGCCTTTCGCCCATGCCCTGATGGCCTCAGGGCCAAAATCTCGGAGCAAAGGTTCAAGCGTTTTGGCCTGATCACCGTAGCGGATCACGAGTTGCTCGAAAGGTTCCGCGTGCGTCAGGTTCAACCCCCCTTTGCCGGCCAAAAGGAATTTTCGGCCGACCGAGGGCATGGCATCAAAAACGGTGACCGCCATGCCTTGGGAGGCCGCGATCTCCGCAGCCATCAGTCCGGCGGGTCCCCCGCCAATAATGGCAATGGATTTTTGGTTGGCCTCTTCCACGCGGACCTCAAGAGAGAGGGCTTAGCCCCTCGCGTTGGGTTTTCTGCGGCCAGCATGCCCTTGAGGCTGGCCCTGTCGACGCGGTGCGCGGGGGCCCGGTCGTGGCTTTCTGGGAAGGTCCGGAACAACCTCCGAAATCTCTAGCCCTTCGGGTGCCTGGCCTCGAATCAGTTTCTTGCCCAGAAGTTTTTCAATGTCCTGCAGGCGACTGGCCTCATCCCCCGAAACCAGTGAAATGGCCTCGCCTTCGGCTCCTGCACGACCTGTTCGACCAATCCGGTGGACGTAATCGGCGGGGACTTCCGGAAGCTCATAGTTGACGACGTGGGGGAGTTCCGGGATATCGAGCCCACGTGCAGCAATGTCAGTTGCTACCAGGACCTGAATCCGATTCTCCTTGAAGTCCTGAAGGGCTTTCATGCGAGCGGTCTGGCTTTTGTTGCCATGAATGACGCCGACCAGAAAACCCTCCCGCTCCAATTGTTGCGCGAGTCGATTGGCGCCGTGTTTGGTTCGGGTAAAGACCAGGGTCTGTCCCCAAAGTCCGGTAGTCATCAGATGGATCAGAAGCGATTTCTTCTTTTCCTTCGGAATCATATAAGCCTGCTGTTCCACGCGTTCGGCAGGTGCATTGCGTGGCGCGACTTCGATGCTTTCCGGATTCTTGAGAATCCCGGAGGCAAGGTTTCTGATGTCCTTTGAAAAAGTCGCAGAGAACAGAAGATTTTGGCGGACTTTTGGCACCAAGGTGATGATGCGGCGAATGTCACGAATGAAACCCATGTCCAGCATGCGGTCAGCCTCGTCGAGGACAAGGATTTCTATACTGCGAAGTTGTATTTCGCCTTGTGCGTGGAGATCAAGCAGGCGCCCCGGCGTGGCCACGATAATGTCAGGCTTCCTCTTCAGGGCATCGATCTGTGGGCGCAGTCCCACACCGCCGAAGAGAACGGCCTGGGTGATATGCGTTTTTGCTCCGTAGGTCTTGATGCTGTCACTGACCTGGGCTGCAAGCTCGCGCGTCGGAACCACGATGAGGACCGCAGGGTCACCGTGAGGGCCCCGTTTCCGCTGCAATAATTTTTCGAGGATGGGGAGCGTAAAGGCTGCGGTCTTGCCGGTGCCGGTTTGAGCGGCAGCGAGAAGGTCGTGATTCTTGAGAATCGTGGGAATCGCCTTTTCCTGGATAGGGGTTGGCTTTTCGTAGCCTTTCGCGGACAGGGCGTCGATCAGACGTTGATCGAGTCCCAGAGAAGAGAAATTCATATTGATTAAGATCCTTGGGTTCCGCGCGAGGTGATGGTCGGAACAGTAGTGATTGAAGAAGGCTATGGCGCCTCTTGAATCCGAATGGTTCGGATGTGTGAGGAATGGTTATGGAGTGGCAGATTCAAACCGCCAGATGGGCCCGAGCGTTGAACTCAGGCATAACCACTCCCTGGGATTCTCTATTTGGCAGGCTGAGTGCCGGCAGGTAGTTGAGGAAAGCAGGACGCGGCCGACTTTTTGGCAGTCTTGAGTCGATCCCTGAGTACTTTCGACTGTGGAGGATCCCTAAATTCACCTCCCTTGTCTCCCGGAGTATCGAACATGTACGTGAAGGTCAGGGATTCAGAGTAATCCTGAAAATTCATGGTCTCGGCAATCTTGTCGATTGCGCAGACGCAGTGATACATGTTGTCGAGGTTGCTTCCGCCATGCTCAGCCATACACTGCATGACAAACTCGACGCGAGCTTGTGTTGGAAAGTCATTCACAAGAGGTGCAGGCTCCTTGGGTGCGGTTTCGGCTTTCTTGGGTTTTGCAGCCCAAGAGGGGTTGGAAAGCACCAAAGGGAGCGTAAAGAGAAGGGCAAGCCCCACGCGTGAGAGTTTTTTCATGCGGGATGACGATCGGTCAGAATAAGTGTGGAATGATAATCGACTGGCGCAGTGCAGGAAACCCGGAAAGGGTCATATCGATTAATCTTCGATGGAAAAATCGACGATATCTCGAAGTTTCTGATTCATCGTCAGGGCAAACTGTTTGAGTTTGGGATCCTGACTATCCGTCGGCAAGAGGTGAGTGGTAACCACCACACGTTCCTTTTCCTGGCGAATTGCAATGTTGCACGGCATCCAGGCGACGGTTTCCGGAGACATTTCAAGCATGACGCGTGCTTCGGTCAGGTTGCAGAACTGGAAGGTGTCGTAATCCGGAAAGGTGTCGCCATCACGCTCTCGGATTACACTCCCAATTTTATTATGCCCGGTGATTCGGAAGTTTCGCTCCGTGATGGCGATTTCGAGTTCAGCCATCACGTCCTGATAGGATTTGGTCCGAGTCTCACGGCTGTAGTACTCGGAGTGGCCGGTATCAGGGGTGCAGGAAGATAAAAGGAGTCCAAGAACGATGAGTGCGCTACGGAACATGGCGTCGCGGATCTGTGGAATGGGTGCGGATGCCCGGCGAAGGGGCAAGAGTAACATCAAGGCAGGATTTTGTGCGTAAGGAAGAAGTGACCGGACTGGTCCTGGCCGGGGGGCGTGGCAGTCGAATGGATGGGCGAGATAAGGGGTTGATCCTTTATGAAGGGCAGCCCTTGGTCGCGCATGCACTGAAGGTTCTGAGTACCGTCGCCGATCATCTCTTAATCAGTGCGAACCGGAGTCATGCGGCTTACGCTTCATGGGGCTATCCCGTCGTCACAGATCCAGATTCTGAGTTCAAGGGCCCATTGTCCGGCATTCTGGCCGGAATGAACGCGGCTGAAACCCCGTTCATGCTGGTGATGCCGTGTGACATGCCTAAGGTCACCCAGCCGGTTCTTGAGGCCATCTTGAGCCGTCATCGAGAGCAACCAGACCGGCCGATGGTCGTGGCACATGATGGGGAGCGCATGCAGCCCCTGCTGATGTTGGTCAGGACGGATCTTGCGGCATCGCTACAGGCTTACCTGGATTCTGGCGAACGCAAGGTCGGTGGGTGGGTCAAGGGAATCAGCCACCTGTGTGCGGATCTGTCATCCTGGCATTCTGATCTGATCAATATCAATCGGCCTGAAGATCTCGAGTCTTGAATAGATGCTAGGAGATCAGGTGAGGTAGGCCTTCAACTGAACAGGGCTCAGGTCTCTCAATAGGATATTTTTCAGCTGCCACGCTTCAGGCGAATCGGGGTGGGTCAGGGTGATGCTTTTGCCGATCCGGTATCCCACGGGAACGCCACCTCGATAAAGCACCCTGTTTCCTGATGATCTTGGAATCCGATTTCCGGGCGTTACGACACCGGCCAGGCAGAGAGGATCGCAGGCATTGAGAACCAGCAACGCGGGGTTTCTCTCTTCTGGTTCGAGTCGGTTCAGGGTTTGAAGTGCCTCCGGGAGTGCGAATTGCTCCCCGAAAATGCCCGCAATGAAACGGCCTCCACGAATTTCACCCCGGATTTCTTTTCGCCTAAGTACCGGTAGCAGACTGGACCATGACGGCATTAAGGTTTCCGAATCCAAAAGGGTCTTGAAAAGAATGCCGTATCGTCGAAACAGAATTTCAACCCAAATCTCGGGCTCAGCATCGATTGGCGGGTTCGAGCCTCCAACCAGATTCCAGCGACCCGCCTCCTCAAGTCCAAAGTGATAATGTCGGTAACGCTGTCGTTTGGCTTCGGGAACCAGTAGCCATCGAAGACCGCTAAATCCATCGGAGTTTGCCCACCCCTGGGCGACCAGTTCCCCCAGCCCTTTTTCAAGTGTCACAGGGAGCATCCTTGTTTCCTGGAGGAGATCATCAAAGAACAAGGCGCCCCTTGAGGCAAGGACATCTGTGATGATGCTTGCTGCGCTTGAGAGCGTTTCTTTGTCCCTTGATGAGGATTGGGCTTGAAAGAGACGGAATCGATGACGCGAGCAAAGGGCTATTGGCGTTGATCGAATGGGAGAGGTTGAGGCTCCGCCGTCACTCAGTCGTGACCAGATCACTTTGCCGGAAAGGCAAAGCTGGTCCAACCAGGCTGGATCGTAGTTCGCCAGTCGAACCGGGAGGATTTCTGATTCCCAGGTCTTGGCAGGCGCCTCATAGCCTTCAATCTGTTCGAGGATAGCGCTTAGCCCCTGAAGGCCATCCTTCTGCTGTGAGGATGAGATGCCGTGCCATTTGAAAAGAAATCGCATGAAGACACTGGTGCTGACTGCGGAGATCTTCTGACGCTGTGTCTTGATACGGGTGTGATGGATACGGCTGAGAATTCGACGGTCACACCATTCCCTCTCATCGCAGCCGCGAAACTGACCCTGAATCAACGTCCCCTCTGTTTCAAGAGCCAAAAGGGATGCGTCGATGTCAGATGAAGATAACCCCAGTTGAGTGGACAAGGCTCCCGAGGTTGTTGGGCCCGTGAGGCTGAATCGGGCTCGGAGAATAAACCGCAGGGCCTCTTCTATCGGAGGGGTTGGCGATCTCAGATCTTGAGGGAGACGCGATGCTATTCCTTTGGGAGTGATTTGATCGGAGACATCTTCACGAAGGAAGAGGGCGGCAATGTATCGAAAATGCTCCGCAGCGAACCAGAGAGAGCAGTGGGGAGTGCTGATTTTGCCTACGCGATCGGCGGCTTGTAGGGCTTCCAATTCGGAGTGTAGGGGCGCTTCGATTTCCTCATCCAGAAGATATCCGAGCGACATCAAGGCATCATGCAGTTCCTCGGCAGAGCGCATGAGGGGCCAGGCCTCCTGAGTCACCTGATCAATGGCCGCGGGATCGATGGCCGAGAGATCAGTCGCTTCGCTAGGGTCCAGCCATCTTCTTGAGGTGACCGCTCGTGTTCTCCGCTCCTCCAACGGTGCCCCATCCAGAAAGCTGTAGGCCCTTGCATTGACGATTTCTGCAGAAAGGGGGGAGGGTTCGCGAAGGTCGCGAACCTCGATACGAATGCGCCCCGATTCTATGCCGTGAATGATCTCTTCCAGACGATCGATATCCATGGCTTCATGCAGACAGTCTTCAAGCGTCTGATGGATCAGGGGGTGGTCTGGGATCTCCCGGTCACCCACGATGTTCTCAAGACAAGCGAGCTGGTCGGGAAAGACGGCGGTGACCAGATCTTCGGATTGCATCCGAATCAGATAGGGAGGTGTTTTCTTTCCGTTCTGGAAGCGGCGGATAGCGAGAGATGAAACAGCATTCCATCGCCAGCGTGCGGTAAACATGGGAGCATCCAGCAGCGCCTGGATCAGAATTTCACGGACATTCTGGCTTGAAAGGTAGCGAGCAACCCCGGCGAGGTCAAAGCTTTGACTGGTTCCCAATGAAAGGAGAACAGCATCTTCGGTGGCAGCGGCTTGGAGTTCAAAGTTGAAGCTGCGACAAAAACGTTTTCTTAGCGCAAGCCCCCAGGCTCGGTTGGCACGGCTTCCCAAGGGCGCATGGATGACCAATTGCATGCCGCCGGCTTCATCAAAAAATCGTTCAAGGATGAGGGTCTCGAAGGTTGGAAGGCATCGCAGCGTTCGGTACGCCACATAGAGATAGGTGGATGCTTGCAACGCCGCCGCTTTGGGAATATGAAGGGCCGTTTCAAAATATTGAGTCACCTCTGTGACCGCAGAGGCCTCGGGTGCTTTCTCAAAGTGCTCGGAGGCATTCTGGCGAATTCTGGCGATGGCGAGGGAGAGTTCATGGGTCCTCCCAGGCGCTTCGCCGAACCAAAACGGAATGCTCGGTGGTTGATGCTTTGCATCTTCGACCCGAAGATTCCCCTGCTCGAGACGAAGAACCTTCCAGCTATTGTTCCCTAGCTGAAAGATGTCTCCAGCCATGCTTTCAATGGCGAAATCCTCGTCGACTGTTCCGATAAAGTCACCTTGGGGCTCCAGAATGACGCGGTATTCGGCGTTGTCAGGAATGGCGCCCCCACAGGTGACCGCTGTCAGTTTCGCGCCTTTTCTGGGGCGAAGAATGTGATGGACGCGATCGTGGTGCAAGTAAGCCGAGCGTTGACCCCGGCGGGTCGAATAGCCGGTGGATGCCATTTCAATAACCTGATCAAAGGTCTCCCGATCCAATGTTTTATAGGGATCAGCCCGCCGTACGAGGGCATATAAGTCGTCTTCCGCAATTTCCTCACAGGCAACCGTGGCGATGATCTGCTGGGCGAGGATATCCAAAGGTTGTGATGGGATGATGAGGCAGTCGAGTTCACCCCTTTGAACGGCATCGATGAGCGCCATGCATTCGATCAGTTCATCGCGTGTCGTTGGAAAAAGCCGACCTTTGGGTTGTCCGCCCAGAAAGTGTCCGGAGCGCCCCACTCTTTGGAGGAAGGTGGAGATCGCACGTGTTGATCCAAACTGACAAACCAGATCGACATCACCGACATCAATGCCAAGCTCAAGAGAGGCCGTAGCGACCAAGGCCTTCAGTCGTCCTGATTTCAGGCGCTCCTCCGCCTCCAGCCTCTGCTCTTTGGAGAGACTGCCATGATGCGATGTGACGGCTTCTTCGCCGAGGCGTTCCGAGAGCGCCCGCGCAAGACGTTCAGAAAGTCGTCTTGTGTTGACGAACACCAGAGTGACATGGTGCTCCCTGATCAATTCAGCCAGACGATCATGGATATCTCGGGATTGATCCCCCGAGAGGACCGCTTCCAGAGGGAGTCCGGGAAGTTCAATGGAAAGATCCAGTTCTCGCCGATGGCCCTGATCGACAATGGAGCAGGGTCTTCCGCCAGCAAGGTACTGGGCAACTCGTTCAATGGGGTTCTGAGTCGCCGAAAGTCCGATACGTTGAGGGCGTCTCACTGCGAGGCGATCAAGACGTTCCAGCGAGAGAGCAAGATGGGAACCGCGTTTGCTTTGGATCAGCGCATGGATTTCATCGACGATGACGGTTTCTATACCCGCAAGTATTCGGCGGCCGCTTTCACTGGTCAGGAGAATGTAAAGAGATTCGGGCGTGGTAACGATGATGTGCGGAGGGCTTCTTCCCATCTCAAGGCGATCTTTGCTTGGCGTATCGCCGGTTCGCACCTTGGCCGTGATGGGGGGAATGAGATGCCCTTCCTGAGCGAGTTGGTCGAGAATCCCAGCCAGAGGGGCTTCGAGATTCTTCTGAATATCGTTGCTCAGAGCCTTCAGGGGCGAAATGTAGAGGATTCGCGCCTGATCCATGGCTCGACCCGACAAGGCGTCGTGGACCAGGGTATTGATGGCTGAAAGAAAGGCAGCCAACGTTTTGCCGGAGCCTGTGGGAGCGGCAATGAGCGTGTCGACGCCGCTCTGAATTTCTTTCCAGGCCTCGCTTTGAACAGGCGTTGGTCTTTGATATGCCTGTTCGAACCAGTGAGTAACCGAAGTATGAAACGGTTTTTGAATCATTCGCTCGCGTGAGCGCGCTACCTAGACGGTACTACCGGACTGGCTTTGCTGAAGAGTCGCTGCCATGCAGATGATGGATCTGGTCGTTTGACGTTGGCGTGGTTTTGACGGCCACACCGTGTCCGTAAACCATTTCGGCTCCAAGATCGGCTCCGAGTACCAGTGCTCCGGTGAGCAGCAGGGTCAGCAAGGTGCTGAATGAGCGCCCCATCGTGTCCTTGGGTATTCCTCCGAGCTTTCGCCAGAGAGCGAGTGACGAGGAAAGGATGACGATGGCAATGCCTGCGTTTTCGTGGTGTTCCATGATTTGGTGCACCACAGCTCCGTGCGGAACGGTATGGGCGGCATAAAGGCCTGCGGCCAAGGTTGGTATGGAGAACAGCGCGCCCAACGTTAAAGATGAACTTGCAAACCTTCTCCAATGGCTTTTTCCGAGGAGAGCGCCCAAGGCATCCGCCATCACGAAAAGCGAAAGAAGCGCTATGGGGAAATGGACCAGCATCGGATGGATGTTAAACCCCAAATCTTGGATGCCCGGGAACAATGTCCAGCCGCCAGCAATACCGCTCATCAGGGCTTCCAGAATCTTGTCCACGACCCCAAGCAGACCGGATCCACCGTCATGGCCTCCATGAATCATGGGTAAAGCAGGCTCGATCATCGAGAGAAAAAAGGAGAATGTGCTGTTATCCATGAGGGGTCCCGGGCTGGTGTTTGCGAGCGATAGAATTAGTTAGTCCTTCGGGGCTGTCATAAGTTTCAAGCGTAGAGCCAATGGTGTCTGCTGTCCAACCCGAGGCCGGATGCTTCGCCCGCGTTGATGCGTTTCCCTGCGGCGATCACTTCTATCAATCCATCCACCAGAGGTAGATGGAGGTCCTTGTCGATGGAAAACCATCCCGCTTCCAAGGCGTCAGATCCTGGGTTGGGCTCTTGAGGTGAATTTTGATCGAGCCGAGCCAGAAAATCGATGATCACGTAGTGAAAACCATCGATTCGTCGATCGGCAACAGCCACTATCTTCTCTGGGGTTACCCATATACCGGTCTCTTCGTAAACCTCTCTGCGACAGCAGTCACTGATCGTTTCTCCAGGTTCAAGTCGCCCTCCAGGAATATGCCATTCACCAACCCGGGGAGGATTCTTGCGAGCGACAAGAAGGACCTCGCCCTCTTGGTTAAATACGAGCCCTCCAACACCGATTGCTGGTGTGGGATACGTTTGTTCGGGTTGTGTGGTCGCCATGATAATGTAATCGGATTCGGTGGCCGGAGAGGTTAGAATGGTGCGAAAGAGCGGTCCGCTAACTAAGCGGTTGCCCCGTTCGTTATGGAGGAAACGTGCCTATTTACGAGTACCGATGTAAATCATGCGGTCATGAAATGGAAGCTTTTCAGAGGCTTTCTGATGATCCTCTTAAGGAATGCCCCAACTGCGGTGATCTCGAGCTTTCAAAGCTCATCTCAGCCGCAGGCTTTCGCCTGAAGGGCGGCGGATGGTACGAAACCGATTTCAAGGGCGCCCAAGATAAGAAGAAAAACCTGGCGGGAGGGGATGCTTCGCCGAAGCCTGAAGCAAAGACGTCAACGTCGTCTTCAGATTAGACTAGAGACCATCCCATCGCCTGAATCAGGCCCAACCGGAAAAAGCCATGAAAGTCCCAGAATTATTGGTGCAAACCCTCATCTGGCTGCCCGTGGGTATAGCCTTTGCAAGGCATTGCCGGCATCGGTGGGTGATTCTGATCGTCTGTAGTGGCATTGCTGCAAGCGATATTTTCAATCTTGCAAGCACGCTTTCACATCGAAACGCACGTCATGCCATGTACCTCTTCATTCTTGAGGTTCTGGCCTGGCTCCCCGTCTTTATCCTATCGATCAACGCGCCTAAGAGTCGTGCGCACAAGTAGAGACGGGGTAATGCAGCGTTTGATGTGGCCTTTGACTTACATTGAGGCGTAAGTCATTCCCACGAGGATAGCGAGGTAGACCCAGCGAGGGAGGTGGTTCTGGAAATGGCTGCAACCAAAGTCATCCACTACCAGCAAGCTCTCATAAAAGGCCAGCAGGAAGTTGATGCTGGTGGGGGTCGTTTCTTCAGTCATGGCTAATCCCGTCTGGTTTTTTTATAAATGGATTGTGGGACCCAATCCGCTAGCGCTGAGTCCAAAGAAAGTCTCGCCGCACCGCACGAATCGTCTCTGACGAATCGTACCAAACTCTCCGTGTGAAGGACAGGCGCAGGCATATAACATGCCACGCTTAGTGGGAGGGTGGGGTCTCGGGG
>CAYFOC010000026.1:0-12722 GCA_964344615.1 uncultured Methylococcus sp. | reverse complement strand
ATCTGACGGAGAGGCTCTTCCATTGCGCGACGCGCGATGGCAATCCCGACATCCTGATCATGGTTAGCGCCCTTAAGGTCCTTGATCCCCTGGAGTGCACGAATGAGCGCAACACCACCACCCGGAACAATTCCCTCCTCAACAGCCGCGCGGGTTGCATGCAATGCATCTTCGACACGCGCCTTCTTTTCCTTCATTTCAACTTCAGTTGCCGCTCCGACCTTGATCACAGCAACGCCGCCCGCCAACTTCGCCAAACGCTCCTGGAGCTTTTCGCGATCATAGTCGGATGAGGTTTCTTCGGTCTGCTTACGAATCTGCGCGATACGTCCCTGAATCTTTTCTGAGCTGCCCGCACCATCGATAATCGTGGTTTCTTCCTTTGAAACCTGGATGCGCTTGGCCGTGCCCAGGTCTTCAACGGTTGCCTTTTCAAGAGAAAGACCTACTTCCTCCGAAATCACGGTGCCACCGGTCAGGATCGCAATATCTTCCAACATCGCCTTGCGACGATCACCGAAGCCAGGCGCCTTGACTGCAGCAACCTTCAGAATGCCGCGAATATTGTTCACAACAAGGGTAGCCAGAGCCTCGCCCTCGACATCTTCAGCAATGATGAGAAGAGGACGACCCGCCTTTGCGACACCCTCAAGCACAGGAAGAAGATCACGAATATTTGAAACCTTCTTTTCATAGATGAGGATCATCGGATTTTCGAGATCCGCCGTCATGCTCTGCTGGTTATTCACGAAATAAGGTGAAAGATAACCGCGATCGAACTGCATACCCTCTACAACGTCAAGGGTATTTTCAAGACCAGAGCCATCCTCAACCGTGATAACACCTTCCTTGCCGACCTTATCCATCGCATCGGCGATGATCTTTCCGATTGCCTCGTCGGAGTTCGCGGAAATCGATCCCACCTGAGCAATAGCATTGCTGTCGGCACAGGGAACAGACAGCTCACGAATAGCCGCAACAGCAGCAGTCGCTGCCTTATCAATGCCACGCTTCAGATCCATAGGATTCAGGCCAGCCGCAACGGACTTAAGACCTTCCACCAGAATCGCCTGCGCCAACACGGTGGCGGTCGTGGTGCCGTCACCCGCGATATCGGATGTCTTGGATGCAACTTCCTTGACCAGCTGTGCGCCCATGTTTTCAAACTTATCAGCAAGTTCGATTTCCTTGGCAACAGAAACGCCATCCTTGGTCACGGTCGGCGCACCAAAGCTCTTGTCGAGAACAACATTGCGCCCCTTCGGACCCAACGTCACCTTCACGGCCTGTGCCAGTACGTTCACGCCACGAAGCATCCGACTGCGCGCGTCATCACCAAACCTTACATCTTTCGCTGCCATATTCTTTATACCTTTCGAAAATTTAAATCAGTCGAGAAAAGTTCAGCCTTCGAGAACCGCGATGATGTCGTCTTCACGCATCACCAGGATGTCCTGACCGTCCACCTTCAATTCTGTACCGGCATACTTGCCGAAGAGCACCTTGTCTCCCGCTTTTACTGCAAGAGCGCGAACCTGACCGTTGTCCAATGCCTTACCAGCACCTACGGCAACCACTTCACCTCTCACAGGCTTTTCTGCCGCAGAATCCGGAATCACGATCCCACCCGGGGATGTTCTTTCCTCTTCCAAGCGCTTGACGATTACACGGTCGTTCAGGGGACGAATATTCACAAAGCCTCCATAGTCATCTGTTTATTTCCCGATCTTGGGCAAGGGACGGGGCACGCATGACCCGACACCAAAACTGTTAGCACTCGCCCTCGTAGAGTGCTAATCATAAAGACACCCCCCAATCTGTCAAGCCAACAGGCAGATCGGGAGATTCGCGTTCCGGGAGGATATTTGGGGGGGACCCCTATTATTCAAGGGGCTTAAAGCACAGAAAAAGAATCAGTCCTTTACCGGACGCTTCTCGAGTTTTCGCTGCAAGGTACGACGATGCATACCCAAGGCTCGAGCAGCGGCTGAAATGTTTCCAGCATGTTCCACCAGCACTTTCTGAAGATGCTCCCATTCCAGCCGCCGGACGGAAAGCGGCTTTTCCTTGATTTCGACGTATTCATCCCCTTCATCCTTGTGGAGGGCAGAAACGATCTCATCCGCATCAGCCGGCTTCGCAAGGTAGTGAATAGCACCCAACTTGATGGCTTCCACGGCTGTAGCGATACTTGCAAACCCCGTCAGCATGACGATACGGGTGTTGGCGTCCAACTCGTGGAGACGCCTCACAAGTGTCAGCCCGGATTCCTGCCCAATACGAAGATCGATCACGGCATACTCGGGGTCCACAGACTCGGCGAGCCGAATTCCTTCATCGACGTCTGTTGCCGCATGCACTTCAAAACCTCGGCGACTCAGCGCCTGAGCCAGAACCCCACAAAAAGTGGCGTCATCATCCACCAGCAGCAGAGTCGGATTTTGTTGCAAACCATCATCGAGATTAACCGACACACTCATAGCTTTACCTTCTTTTGAGCAACCAACGGCAACTCAATCCGTGTACACGTTCCCTGTTCCCGCTCCCGCGGGGTCATTTCGATTTCTCCCCCCAGTCGATTGATCGTCGAGAAGGCGAGAAATAGGCCCACACCCAACCCGTTATCTTTGGTCGAGATCGGCTCTTTTCCCAACTGACGCGAAATATCAGGCGGTATTCCGGGCCCACTGTCTAGAATCCTCAGAGTGACCGCCCGATGATCCCATCGAACCTGGAGCGACAGCCCTTTGGTCGAAACCTCGGCCGCATTATTGAGAATATTGATCAGCGCATGTGTCAGAGTTTGCTCCGCGAGGAAATCCGGAACGGGTTTAGGACCCGTCTTCGTCACATCCAGCTTGCTTCGTCCTGATTGCTGCCTCCAACTGCTGACCACGTCATCGATATAGGTCGTTAAGGGCATCAATCGACCGCTTTCGGCCCTAATCTCTCCAGCGGACACCGACATCACCGAAAGTGCTTGCTTACACCGAGAGACCTGCTCCCTCAGAATCTTCATCTTGGCCGCTAGCTCATCCGCTTCAACCGACCCCGAATCGCTTTCAATCTCACCGATAAGAATAGCCATGGTCCCAAGCGGCGTCCCCATCTCATGTGCCGCCCCCGCCGCCAGCGTTCCAAGCGCCACAACGCGCTCATTCCGGAGACTTTGCTCTCGCGCCTCCGCGAGGCTTCGCTCCCTGGCCCTTAAGTTCTTGGCCATCTCAACAACGAAATAAGCCACCGTGACCGCACTAAAAACAAAACCAAACCACATCCCAAAGACGTGGAGGTCCAACACATGCCTCTCCATTGAGGCGTGCAATCCGTGAATGGCCCGCAACCCGTGATCCTGAGGCAAGCTGACATCAAAAGGCTGCAAATCTGGCAGTGGTTCGTAATACGCCATCAGCATGGTGTAGCAGCCTGATGTGAATATCACCATGTACCAGGTGTACTCTTGAGGGAGCACTGTAGCCGCGATAATCAACGGTAGGAGAAAAAACCATGCAATGGGGTTCGTGGCCCCCCCTGTGAAATACAAAATGGCTGTAATCGCGATTACGTCACAAGACAACTGGATAAACAACTCGTTTTCCGAGATGGGCATCAGCGAATTAAGCCTCAACCACGTCCACCAGTTAAATAGGGACAATAAGGTCAAAATCGCCCATAGAGGGACCTCATGAAGAGGAATCTCAAGCCCATATAGACTTATGAAAATCACTAGCCCTTCACCAACAATCATGAGATTTCGGAGGACAAATAACCAACGCAGGTTTTGCCTTGCGTCATTCTCCGGAGCAATCGGGCTTGGAATATTCGGTAAAGGCTCAGTTGTCATGTCGGAATCTAACCCTCGACGAGTAAAATTTCATGCGTCAATTTGCCACATTCCTCCAGAAAATCAGCGCGGCTAGAATACACACACTGTTCGGAGCAACACCTAGCAGGCGGCATCACACCTCTCGGATGCCAACCTCCTTACTATGAAGCAGGGCGATGACCCTGCTTTTTTTATGGCCAGAGAAAATTGCCGATCAACCGCAGTAATCTACTCCTAGGCCCTTTAATCCGCAGTAACCCTCAGGATTCTTAGCCAGATATTGCTGGTGGTATTCCTCGGCAAAATAAAATCTGACCCCAACGCCAATTTCTGTCGTAATACTTCCAGCTTTCCCAGACGCACTAATGGCTTGTTGGTAGCGCTCTTTACTCAGAACGGCTTCTTCAAACCAATCATTCGCATCCACAAAGATCACCGAGCGATACTGCGTCCCAATATCGTTACCCTGCCTCATTCCCTGCGTTGGATCATGTGAAGTCCAGAAGGCTTTGAGAACACTCTCAAGACTCACCTGCTCAGGATTGAAGATGACTCGAACCACCTCAGCATGCCCGGTCCTACCTGTGCAGACCTCCTCATAGGTCGGATTAGGAGTCACCCCACCTGCATAGCCTACCGCGGTTACATACACGCCAGGCAATTTCCACAACTTTCGCTCCGCACCCCAGAAACACCCCATTCCCAGTAGCACTTCCCTGCAGCCCTCAGGAAAAGGGGGCAAAAGAGACGCTCCTAATTCGCGGTGAATGACAGCAGGCAGGATCTCCTCGATGCGCCCTTTGGGTGGGGTTGCGTCATCTCGCCCCAAAATTCGTCTCCAGTCCATTCAGCCCTCCTCCTTACCAACATGAACGCTCGTGTACACTCGCGTCTTTCGATCACTGGAACAGAACAAAGTTTTCATGAGCTCTTCCGATTTCTTTCAGCGCTTTCATTTTGAATCACTTGGCATCCGAGGTGAACTCGTAAGGCTTAATGAGTCTTGGAGACAAACCCAAGGAACTACAGAATACCCAGAAGATATCGCCTCTGCTCTTGGCCAATCCTTGGCAGCCTCAGTGCTCCTGTCTGGAACCATCAAGTTTGAAGGCTCCTTGATCCTGCAAATACAGAGCAATGGCCCGCTACGAACACTCGTCGCTCAAACGACACACCAAAGGACCATTCGCGGTCTCGCGCACTGGAAGGACCCCATTCTCAACACAGATCTTCGTCAACTGTGCCCCGAAGGTCGCTTGGTCATCACGATCCAGAACAAGGAGGCTGATCCTTATCAAGGCATCGTGGCCATCGAGGAGAATTCCCTTGCTGGCGCCCTGGAATCCTATTTTTCTCAATCAGAACAGCTAGCCACACGACTTTGGCTGGATGCTGATAAACATACCGCCACCGGCCTATTTCTTCAGGTTTTGCCAGGCACATCAAAGGACTCCGAAGACTGGAACCGTATCCTGCACCTATCGGAGACCATCACCTCAGCCGAACTCAGGAATCTTCCTCCAGAAGAAATCCTCTATCGCCTTTACCATGAAGAAACCGTTCGCCTTTCTGAAGCTGAACCTGTTGTTTTTCGTTGTGGCTGCCAGCGCGAACGGATTGAAACCGTACTCCTGACTTTGGGCGAGGAGGAAGTTTCCGACATCATCGATAAGAATCAGTTTGTCGACGTGCACTGCGATTTCTGCAACCGACTGTATCGATTTGACCGGGTAGATGTTGCCGCCCTTTTTAATGACAAAACCACTCTCAAACACCCCGGCAAACAGCATCACTGATTTTGGCGCAAAAAAAAACGCAGCATATGCTGCGTTTTTTCTGCTCGGAATGAATCAGAGCCAGTAAACAAAGATAAACAGGCCGAGCCAGACCACGTCCACGAAATGCCAGTACCAAGCGGCCGCCTCAAAGGCAAAATGATGCTTGCTGCAGAAGTGTCCTTTCATGCTACGGAGCAGAACAACCGTAAGCATGATGGCACCGATCGTCACGTGCAAACCGTGAAACCCGGTCAACATGAAGAAAGTTGAGCCGTAAATGCCTGTGCCCAGTGTCAGCCCCATTTCAGTGTAGGCCTCGTGGTACTCAACACCTTGAAGGACTACGAAGAGGAAGCCAAGAGCTACCGTCATCGCAAGACCGATAATCAGCTGCTGGCGGTTATCCTTCAGAAGCCCCCAGTGGGCCCAGGTGACCGTTACACCGCTGGTCAAAAGGATCAGGGTATTGATCGCAGGGATACCCCATGCAGCCATTGGCTCGAATTCGCCACCTTCATGTCCACCAAGATGCTCCGGACCATTGGTCGGCCAAACATTCTGGAACGTATCCCAAAGATACTGGTGCGTGAACCCGCCGATACCTTCTCCGCCCATCCAAGGCAGCGCCAACACACGGGCGTACCACAGGGCGCCAAAGAAAGCCGCGAAGAAGAACACCTCGGAGGTGATGAACCAAATCATGCCCATCTTGAATGAGACATCGACCTGATCGTTGTAAAGACCACCCACACTTTCGCGAATAATCTCACCGAACCAGAGGAACATCATCAAAATGATAATGCCCGCACCGGCGATCATCATGGTGCTGCCAAGTTCACTCCCGTTCAGGTCCAGCGAAAAGCCGAAGAGGAGAACAAAAAGGCCCAGCGATCCGAGGATCGGCTGTGTTGCCTTATGAGGAAGATAGTAAGAACCATGCGCCATCGCTATACCCCTGAAGTTAACTGTGTTCTCGGTTTGCCTTATTTTTGGGCAGTGATATCAAAAAACGTGTAGGACAGCGTCATGTCCGCGACGGTCTCCGGCAGGGCCGGATCAATCACGAACCTGACATCCATCTCGCGCTCCTCATGAGGCCCAAAGGCCTGCTCGTCGAAGCAAAAACATTGCACTTTTTGGAGAAACCGAGCCGCCCAACCTGGCGCTATACTCGGAATCGCCCGTCCTAAAATCTGGTCACCTGACGTATTGGTTCCGTAGAACTTCACCGTATGGTACTCGCCCGGATGGACCTTCAGCTTATTGGTCTCGGACCTAAACTTGAGCGGCATGGAACCATTGACCGTAGTCAGAAACTCCACGGATACCGTCCGGCTCAAATCCGGTTTGAATCCCGCCTCAACAGCCGCTTCTGACTTGATTTTGCCATTTAGCCCCGTCAACTCGCAAAAGACATCGTAGAGGGGAACTAAAGCAAACCCAAAGCTGAACATGACGACAACAAAAACGGCAACGGGCCATATGATGCGCCGATTTTTGGGCTTTTCCTGTTCGGTATTGTCAGTCACTGGGTCCCGGAACTCTCAATAACGTAACGAATCGCCCATACGTAGAGACCAACCGCCACAGCGCCCAAAAAGAGTGCTGTTAACAAATTTTTTCGCTTTCGATTCATGGATTCAAGCCTATGGGGCGAATTCTAAAACCCGCCCCTGACCAATCTTCTTAATGGATGTGAGGCGCGTGTTCCCACGTGTGGTACGGAGCCGGCGAAGGCAACTGCCACTCGAGACCATGCTCACCCGCATCTTCCCAGACCTCTCCAGAAACATGCTCGCCATCACCCTTGATCGCCTTAATAACGATATAGCAGAGGATGATCTGCGCAAATCCGAAGATAAACGCTCCAACACTTGACCATGCATTGAATTCCGCGAATTGGAGCGCATAGTCAGGAATACGTCGAGGCATGCCAGCAAGACCCAAGAAATGCTGCGGGAAGAAGCAAACGTTGATCGAAATGACGCTGAGCCAGAAGTGAAGGGCTGCCAACTTTTCGTCGTACATCACGCCCGTCCACTTCGGAAGCCAGTAATAAACACCAGCGATCACCGCAAACACCGCTCCCGTAACCAAAACGTAGTGGAAATGCGCAACGATGAAATAGGTATCGTGGTACTGCAGATCCGCCGGGGAGATGGACATCATCAATCCGGTAAAGCCACCCATGGTAAAGAGCACCACAAATGCGATAGCCCAAAGCATCGGCGCCTCAAACGTCAACGACCCGCGCCACATGGTGGAAATCCAGTTAAACACCTTTACGCCCGTCGGAACGGCGATCAGCATCGTGGCATAGGTGAAATAGAGCTCACCCTCTACAGGCATGCCAACGGTGTACTGGTGATGAGCCCATACGATGAACGAAAGGAACCCAATCGATGCCGTCGCATAGACCATCGAGCTGTAACCGAACAGCGGCTTTCTAGAGAAGGTCGGAATGATCTGAGATACAACCCCAAATGACGGCAGAATCAGAATGTAGACTTCTGGATGACCGAAGAACCAGAAAAGGTGCTGATAAAGAACCGGATCACCACCGCCAGCTGCGTTGAAGAAACTGGTTCCAAAGTACTTATCCGTCAGCAACATGGTCACTGCGCCTGCGAAGACCGGCATGACCGCAATCAACAGAAACGCGGTAATCAGCCAAGTCCAGACAAACAGAGGCATCTTCATCAGCGTCATGCCAGGGGCACGCATATTCAGGATAGTGACGATGATATTGATCGCCGCAAGAATGGACGAAATACCCAGAATATGGACCGTAAAGATCGTGAACGGAAGGGCCGCTCCGGTCTGAAGCACGAGAGGCGGATAAAGCGTCCAGCCTGCTGCAGCCGCGCCGCCTTCCATGAATAACGTACTGACCAGCATCAGTGCCGCAAAAGGAAGCAACCAGAAGCTCCAGTTATTCAGACGCGGCAACGCCATATCCGGCGCACCAATCATCATCGGAATCATCCAGTTAGCCAGACCTGCGAAGGCTGGCATCACAGCACCGAAAACCATGATCAATGCATGGAGGGTCGTCATGGAGTTGAAGAACACAGGGTCAACATACTGCATTCCAGGCTCGAAAAGCTCTGCCCGAATGACCAACGCCATTGCGCCGCCAACCATGAACATGACAAGAGACGTCAGGAGGTACAAAGTCCCGATATCCTTATGATTAGTCGTGGTCACCCACCGCATGAATCCCTTCGCAGGACCATGATCGTGGTGATCGTCGTGAAGTGCCGTTACTGACATAAGATTCACCTCAATTCTATGGATGCATTTAGTGATGAGCCAGGACATCGCTGGCATGAACGACATCACCGGTACTGTTACCAAAAGAATTGCGCTGATAGGTAATCACCGCAGCCACTTCTTCAGGCGTCAGAATATTCTTGAAAGAGGACATCATCGGTGGCTTACCGTTGAGTACGATTTTGATGTGATCATCCAAAGGACCATTCACAACCTTGCTGCCCTTGATGGCAGGGAAAAGGCCCGGGATTCCTTCACCGTTAGTCTGATGGCAACCCGCACAGTGCGTTTCGTAAACCTTCTGACCATTGGCAGTCTCAACCGCCGCAGAACTCGTAGCAGCCTCAGCGACAACCGGTGCAGCCGTCGTTTCCGGCGCAGCAACCACAGGGGCTGACGTCGATTGAGCCGATCCGCCTTTCTGGGCTGCAAGCCACTCTTTATATTCCGCTTCGGGCTTCGCGATCACAACGATCGGCATGAACCCATGGTCACGTCCGCAAAGTTCCGTACACTGACCGCGATAAATGCCGGGCTTGTCGATTTTGGTCCAGCCATCGGTAATGAATCCGGGGATCGTGTCCTTCTTCCAGCCAAGATCAGGAACCCACCAAGAATGGATAACATCCGCTCCCGTGAAGAGGAAACGGATTTTCTTGCCCGTTGGGATAACCAAGGGATGATCTACTTCAAGAAGATAGTTAGGCACGTCTGACGGCTTGAGCTTTGAGTTCAGCTGTCTCGCTTCATTACTCTTGGCATCAAGCGTACTGAAGAAATCAAGACCATCGTCCAGATATTCATAACGCCACTTCCACTGGTATCCCGTGACCTTGATGGTCATGTCGGCACCCGAGACGTCATAAGCCTTGAGCATCACCTTGGTAGCTGGAACTGCCATGCCGAGCAGGATCAGGAACGGAATCACCGTCCAGAGCACTTCCAGTTTGGTGTTTTCATGAAAATCCGACGCCACAGCGCCCTTGGACTTCCGGAATTTGACCAAGGAGTAGATCAGGAGACCATAAACGAGCACACCAATCGCCACACAGATCCAGAAGATCAGCATATGGAGATCATGAATATCTTTACTGAGTTCAGTGACCCCCTCAGTCAGATTGAGAGCGTAATCCGCCCTCGCCTCGCCAACAAACGCCATGACAGAAACTGCCAGTAGTGCCTTTAAATTTTTCACGTAACCCTCGCTACTCCGGTCACCGAGACCCTGATCAGGATCCTTGATTTTTGAGAATTCTATCGAGCTCTTGTTTGAGCTTCTTACGTTCTGTCTCAGGAAGGAACCCTCCCAAAACGACTTGTTTTCCATGGGATCGCAACGCGAGCACTCCAGGATAACCCCGAAATTTTGGCTCCCGCCAAAGCAATTGGACCCATGCCCGCTGGAACTCGTATCTCTGCTCCGAAGACCGTCGCCCGCGCTCGACAATCACCCTGTCGGGATCAATCGTCAATACCTCGCGGAGCTCGGAATTCCAGAGGCTCCAATGGAGCGCAATCGCCAGAATGATCCATTCGAGACCTGAAAACGGCAAAACCACCCAAAGGCCCATCGCGCAGAACAAACCGGCGATAAAGGCCATGAACAAGCCGATCACCAGTAGAAATCTGTTGGCCTGACGGCAAGTCAGCGAACCGTTCGAAATGAGGACGAACCGCGCTACACCTGATACAGGATCAGACTCAAAAGTGACCAATTCGTTGGGTTGGCTTCCCTGGCGCAAGAACTCCTCACAGGGCTTCCACACTGGAATCCGCCGATTCTACGCACCTTAGCATCCTAGCTTATGGCGTCAACTGACGCAAGATTTCAACACAATTCCAATGGTTATTTTGACCGACATCAAAGTCAGCCCCCTTTCCGGAAAAACCCAGCCGGCCCAAGGGCTCCGCACCCAAATAGTGGACCAAACTTGCCTCCGTCTCTCTGGCCATGGCAAATCCTGGATCCATGTAATTTGCCACCCACCCCGCGTAAGCAACACCACTTTCCCGGATCAAGCGATCAGTGATCCGCGCATGACTGATACAGCCCAGCTTGAGTCCCACCACCATCACCACCGGCAATCCCAGGCCCAAAGCAAGATCGGAGATTGCAAAATCCTGCCGCAATGGCGTCAGCCATCCGCCGGCACCCTCGACGAGAAGGCAATCCACATCCGTCGAAATCCTCTCAAAGGCGGCATAAATGACCGCCTCATCAACCACTCTGCCCTCATTTTTTGCCGCAATATGCGGAGAAACTGGCATTTCAAAGGCATAGGGATTCATTGACGCATAAGGAATCCGAACCGTCCCACTCTGCATGAGCGACCAAGCATCTTCGTTACGCCACTGCCCATCAATCCACGCTCCGCCACTAGAAACGGGCTTCATTCCCCCAACGCTCAACCCCTCTTGAGCAAGCATCCGCATCAATGCACAGGTAACGTAGGTTTTCCCCACCTCAGTATCCGTGCCTGTAATAAAAAAACCTCGCCGCTTTGCGTCAGGCATGAACACCCGCCCCGAGCGCAACACAACCGCCGAGGATCTCATAGCTTGCGGCAATTCCACCCTCAACCTCACCCGAATAAGCCTTGATCATCGCCTCAATTCGACCCTTGCCGGTCATAGATCGAGAACGACTGAGCGATGCATTTCTCGCTCCCAGATCCTTTAGTTCACGCATGAGCGCGAACACATCCGGATAAATACAACGATCCACCCTAGCCATCCGGCTTTCCCAGACGAATCCAGCCTGCTCAAACACCGCCATCAACCGCTCCTCGGAGAGAAAGTCGATGACATGATCAAATCCATCACTCACCGACCACGCATCGCGCAACTCTTTTAAGGTTTTCGGCCCAAAGGTTGAAAAAATCATCTTTCCGCCCGGCTTAAGCACCCGCCCCAACTCTTTGCATAACCGAACCGGATCGCGACACCACTGGATACACATGTTTGAAAAGATGAGATCCACCACACCCGAGGCGATAGGCAACGCTTCTGCATCACCCACAACACAGCCTCCCTGATGACGCAAGCTAGCCCGCTTCGCCATGGACTCCGCGAGATCCACCGCCACCACGCGGGCATTCGGAGCCAGTTCAGCCAAAGCGCAAGTAAAGAATCCGGTCCCTGCTCCAAGGTCAAGAATCAGAGGGGAAGAGACTTCCTTAATGAGGGGGCTCACGTAATCCAGTAACTCAGTGCCTATACGACGCTGGAGAACCGCCGCGTCGTCATAGGTCAGAGCCGCCCGACCAAATGAACGCGCAACGCTGCTTTTAAATTCGTCCTGACAACCGCTCACGCCCACCTCGGACGCATCGAAAGTACTTCTCTAAGAATGGAAGCAACCTCCTCAGGGTGGGTCATAAAGGGAAGATGCGCTGCGCTTTCGATAAGCCTGACATCTAAAGCAGGGGACAAGTCTTTGAGCTGCTCAACCTGTCCCACAGGAACCAAGCGATCCCTCCCGCCTAAAATGATCGTGAGCGGCTTACGGAGCTGGGTGATAGCAGCCCTCAAATCAAGCGTCTTCAAAAGATCCAGCGCGTTGAGCAAACTTTGTCCATCAGGCTCAGGAGCTCGCCCCAATTGCGTGAGAATCAACTTGGCCAAATGGCGCCCCCCCTCTTGCCCGAAAGTCTGAAGCCCCACGAACCGGCTCAGTGTCTGCCCGTAGTCGGATACAAAATCCCGACCCATTTGCTCCAGAAGCGCGAGCGGGATGCCCGACCATCCGGACTCCTCCACGAACCGAGGCGAACTTGCGATCATCACCACCGAACGCACCCGATCTGGTGCCCTCAGCGCCATGGATAGCGAGAGAAGCCCCCCCA
>CAYFOC010000025.1:0-13214 GCA_964344615.1 uncultured Methylococcus sp. | reverse complement strand
CGTCCTCCCCGAATGGAACGGATTGGAATGGGTGCTTGTGGTTCGCCCGGACGGCGTCAATCAGGAATCTCTCGCCGAGTTCAGCAACGCCGGCCGACCCTATACATCTCTATAATCGATCTAGCGTTCTCAACCGTAACAGGCAACAAGCATGCGTCCACATGAAGTTCGGCCCATCAAAGCCCGCGTTATTACAATAGCCCTTTTGGCGTGCGGCATGGCGTCGCTTTCGCCTTACGCCCAAGCGGAAAATGCGTCCGCTCATGCCCTGGCTAGGCAGAAGACCGCACCCTACTATCAGGACGCACAACTGTGCCGCGCGAAATCAGTGCTGGATCCGCTCCCCGAGGGCGCGGATCCAGCCACCTCGATTGACCCGACCAAGTTCATTCAATGCATCAATCAACACGGTTATCAGCAGGAAGCAAAAACCGATCCCTTCCTCGTCGCTGTTCATAGATGCCGCCATCACAAGACGCATTCGGTCAGCGCGAGCGGTGAGGAACAGATGCATGCACCCTCACAGGCACAGGTGAGGGCCTGTATGGTGAGTCGTGGGTTCCCATCAACGGGAACACCACCACATCCCAACGCGCCAGTCGAAACAACAAAGCCCGTGCCGTCCCATACGCAAAGCACCCGCCCTGCCCCCGAAACTCAGCCCGCAGGACATGATGAGGGTGTTCAGACGGTCGTCATTCCACCGCGCAAGCACTGAGCTTCCTTTAACTGGCCAAGCCTAGGGATTCAAGGCGCTGCATTTCAGCCTCCGAGAACCCGGCTTGAATGCGGGCCTCACGATTGAAGGGCCCGCGGAC
Organism: uncultured Methylococcus sp.; assembly: GCA_964344615.1. GTDB lineage: Bacteria > Pseudomonadota > Gammaproteobacteria > Methylococcales > Methylococcaceae > UBA6136. Next base: position 12,396 of record CAYFOC010000025.1, on the reverse strand, counting down.
GCCTCCTGACAGAAAGCGGTCTACCAGATCGAAATAAGCGTCTTCTGGATCCATTCCATCATGCGCGCAGGCCCATTTGAACCATTGGGTCCCAATGGCCACGTGACCAATTTCTTCCCTCAGGATGAGAGAAAGGACTTCAACCGTCTCCTGATCGCCCTGACGACTAAACTTGTCGATCATGCCCGGTGTGACGTCCAGCCCCCTCGCCTCCATAAACCTTGGGACCAATGCCATCCGAGCAGTCAGCGATTCCGACGTAGATTCTGCAAGCTCCCATAATCCGCGATGCGCAGGGTAATCACCATATGTGGCGGATAATGAATTCATACGCTTCACGACAGCCCTGTAATGCCTGGCTTCTTCGACGGCAATCAGCAGCCAATCCCTACGAAACGCGTCCGGGGTTTGTCTGAAGCGATAGGCAGCATCCAAGGCCAAATGAATGGCCGTAAACTCAATGTGCGCAACCGCATGGAGAAATACCTTTAGCCCCTCAGCAGATGACATGGAACGACGCTTGAGATCACGGGGATTCACGAAGGTAGGCCTTTCGGGAAATACTACATCCTGAGGAGATCTGGGCTCCCCCTCGAAACCGCTCAGATCTCTCCCCATATCCAGAAGGTGTTCGATGGCATCAACCGCAGAGAGCTTTCGATCAATCTCTGACTCAAAAAGACACGTTTCTACAGCTGCCAGTATCGACATGATGAGGGCTCAAGATGAGAGGTATAAAATCGGGAGATGAATAAGGCACACCACCACATGGGACGCTCGATGCGCCTTCAACGCAATACTTACCGTGGTCGCGTGGGTGGCGTGTGTGCAGGTCTTGCTGATTATACGGGGCTCAACCTGACGTTGCTCAGAACGCTTTGCGCCGCCTCGTTGATCTTTGGTGGACTCGGCCTTTGGATTTATCTGATTCTTTGGATCGCTTTGCCGGTCAAAGCTTCTGTTCCTCTCACCGGAGTTTCATTACGCCTTCGTTGGTCTCTTTATCGTATTGGCCGGCTTGTCGCCCAATTACATCGGACGGCAAGCCCCGCCATCGCCGATCTTGGACAGGAAGCCTATGACGTCCTTCGCGCTCTCGCGCCACAGATGGATCTCACCCATCCGGAGTCTTTCAACCCGACGTTGGCAAAAGCGGGCCTTCACGATTTCCCCGAAACGATCCGACATCTCCTCTATACAGACGCCGACCATCACGGGAATCTCGTCAGTCAGCTTGATTCGATCACACACACGCTGAAGACCCACCTGAACCCGCTCATTTCTGCTCGCGACAGGGATCTTTCAGCATCGCATCAGAGCGCTATCGAACACATCCGGGAGCTTGGCAAAAGAGTCATCGCCACTGATGGGAACAAGGTATCGCAGATCCTGGCAGACATCGAAGAAAGTGCCTCTGCCCTCCTAAGCTCCTCATGCCTTGAAATGGCGCAGTTCTTTTCAGAAAGGGAGAAATACGAGATCGAGCGCATCGCCGAGGTTCATCTTCCAGACACGCTTGAACAGTACATCAAGCTACAGGGCCCCTTTTCTGGAAGCGTCGAACTCCGTAATGGCAAGACCGCGGAAACGGTTCTGATCGAGCAACTGACGCTATTCGATCAAATTTTAGGCGGGTATCGTAAAACGCTATTTGAGCATGAAGCGCGAGATTTTCTGATTCAAGGAAGATTTCTTGAAGACAAGTTCCGCCAGACAGACAGCAGAAGTCCATCCATTGTTAAGAGGGAAATCGAACGCCATGAGCAAGATTAATGGGATTCATCATGCATCGGTACTTGTGACCGATCTCGAGCGCGCCAGGACGTTTTACGAAGGCATCCTTGGACTCTCGGTGAATACCGGACGGCCGGGCAAGGCCTTTGACGGCCTGTGGTACGACGTGGGCGATCAACAGATTCACCTGATCGTCGCCAAGGCATTTGATTTTGACGATGAAACAACCCTGTATCCAGGTGCGCGACGGCATGTGGCCTTACGCGTCGAGGGATTGGATGCGCTTGAAGCCAGAATCAGGGACGCAGGTTTACCTGCGTTCCCCAGCAGTTCCGGTCGCCCCGTCTTGTTTTGCCGTGATTTTGACGGCAATGCCTTCGAACTGATTCAAATGTGACGAAGGCTCAGGCCGAGTGGAGCCCGGGAACCACCCAACCGGGATCTGCATCCATCAGATATTTCTTGGCCCGGAAACGGGCCAATGTCTTTTCGGCCTCATCAAGGTCACGATTGGCACGCGCCACCCACGCATCGCCCCAATAGAAATTGCAGCTCGTTTCCGCCCGGAGAAGCCGTTGGTGGGCGGCCGACATCACCTCAGCCTCCTGATGCCCGAGTTCGCGCATTGGGGCTTCGCGTAACGCGCGATGAATTTCCTGACTTACATTTCGAATTCGAGTCAGTGTGAGCTGCTGTGCTTCTTCGCCAGCCCACTGCCCGAAGTCGCGACCATTGTGCCACTCGGTATTCCAGGCCCCGGTCGCTACGTCAACTTCTCCATGGACCCCGAAGGCATCGAGATATTGGTGAATGAATTCGGGTTGGATGGGCCCACCCTGACGCGCATCGTCAAGGAGGCCACCATAGAAGCCCCCCCAGAAATTGGATTCGATATGGGTATTGCGATACCAAGCGCCATTTTCACCGTCGCTGCAGGTGGTTATCAGGGGATTTTCCACACCCTGAGTGGCCCGGAGAACTTCCTGCTTAAACCAGCCGTAATCGGTGCCATTGGCTAGCGCGTTGGAAAGTTCGCGATGCCGAACAATCACGATGATCTCGTGACCCTCAAATCGCGCAACGTGGGGGCGATAAAGTCTTTCGCCCTCGCTCATCGGCGTCAAAGGATTCACATGCTCGCTGTCGACGATGACATAGCGATATCCCAGAGACTTAATCAAAGGGATCAGCTCCATGGAAAAGCCGAGTTCGGGAGGCCAGAATCCCTGAAAATCCTGTCTCCAGAAAAGATGCGAGCCTAACTGTTGCCAACGCACCAGATGGTCATGCCAGTCCTCAGCGGGAATCAAGGGAAGTACAGGATGATAGAAGGCAGATCCTAATATCTCGATGATTCGTCTATTCTGGAGATGCCAGAGCAATGATCCACAATCCACGATCCCATAGGTCGATTGCTGGAACGACTGACTCGAAAGCGTTTCCAGAAGACTCCCGGACATGGAGAGATGCACTTTGGCAATCTCTTCGTAATTCCAGAGGAATCGAGCAATGCGGTCGTAGGCGAACAGAATTTCACGCGCGTCCTGAGGGTGGGTGGCAAGCAGCGACTCCAAGTTACCATGGGGCTGGTGCAGATTAAGGACAAGGGCGTGATGGATGACGGTCATCGGTCGATGCATTGAAGAAGGATGAGAGCCGATCGGACACACTAATGCCGATCTTGAGCCATGATGGGTATTATGAACTTTCGAGCCGATCATTTAGGTGGATTTGCCCCACCCCTGGTGAAATGCACTCTTTCACCGTAACGTCCAATCACTCCGGATTCTGGAACACCTGGTCCTGAAGAATCCTGATTTCATCCCGAAGTCGCGCCGCCTCTTCAAATTCAAGATCCCTCGCAGCCGCATACATTCGGTCTTCAAGTTGCTTGATGACTTTTGCTGCATCCTTTGCGGTCTTGGGGGTCATTGCTGGGGTCTCCTGCCCGCTCTTGCCACCACGTTTTCTGGATGAACCGGATGCGCTTTGTGCGCCGGGTATCGGAAGTTCCAGGATATCCTGGACGCCCTTGACGATACTCCGGGGAACCTGACCATGCTCCTTGTTATAAGCCTCCTGCTTGTCCCGACGACGCTGGGTCTCCTCAATGGCCCGTTGAATAGATCCTGTGAGGGTATCTGCATACAGAATGGCCTTGCCATGGACATTGCGGGCGGCCCGGCCGATGGTTTGAATCAATGATGACGTGGATCTCAGGAAGCCTTCCTTATCGGCATCCAGAATCGCCACCAGAGAAACTTCAGGGATATCGAGTCCCTCTCTCAAGAGGTTGATGCCCACAAGAACATCAAACTTACCAAGACGCAGGTCACGAATAATCTCAACCCGTTCGACGGTATCGATATCGGAATGAAGATAACGAACCGATATCCCGTGATCGTAGAGGTATTCCGTCAGGTCCTCGGACATGCGCTTGGTCAAGGTTGTGACCAGGACACGCTCAGATTTTGATGAGCGATCACGAATTTCAGACAAAAGATCCTCGACCTGTCGAGCTACTGGTCGAATTTCCACCACAGGATCCACGAGACCCGTGGGTCTGACGACCTGCTCCACAATCTGGCCAGAATGCTGAAGCTCATAGTTTCCAGGCGTCGCGGATATGTAAATTCGCTGTGGCGCGCGCGATTCGAACTCTTCGAATTGAAGTGGACGATTGTCCATGGCTGACGGGAGCCGGAAACCGTATTCGACCAGGGTCTCCTTTCTGGAACGATCCCCCTTGTACATGGCGCCCAACTGAGGAATCGTCACATGGCTTTCATCAACCACCAAGAGTGCGTCATCAGGGAGATAGTCGAACAAGGTAGGAGGTGCTTCTCCAGGTCCTCGCCCCGAAAGATATCGGGAATAGTTTTCGATGCCCGAGCAATAACCCACCTCCACCATGATCTCGATATCGAACAGAGTTCGCTGCTCGAGGCGCTGCGCCTCAACCAACTTATGCTGATTGCGAAGTTCCTCCAGACGAAGCCGAAGATCCACCTTGATCTGATCAATGGCCTCAAGAATTCGATCGCGGGGCGTGACATAGTGCGTCTTGGGATAGACGGTGTAGCGCGCTACTCTCGACAAGATTTCACCGGTCAATGGATCGAAAAGGGATAGCCTCTCAATCTCGTCATCGAACAACTCAACCCGCAGGGCTTCACGTTCAGATTCAGCTGGATAAATATCGATCACTTCACCGCGCACCCGGTAGGTGGCGCGTCTCAATTCCGTATCATTTCGGGTGTATTGCAATTCGGCGAGTCGCCGCAGTAACTTGCGCTGGTCAATCATGTCGCCGCGTACGAGATGCAGGACCATGCTGAAATAGGAAGCAGGTTCCCCCAAGCCGTAGATCGAGGAAACCGTGGCAACAATGATCGTATCTCTCCGTTCGATCAAGGCCTTGGTCGCAGATAATCGCATCTGCTCGATGTGCTCATTCAGAGAAGCATCTTTCTGAATGTAGGTGTCCGAGGAAGGGACATAGGCTTCCGGCTGATAATAATCGTAGTAAGAGACGAAGTACTCGACGGAATTGTCGGGAAAGAATTCACGCATTTCCCCATACAACTGTGCCGCCAGCGTCTTGTTAGGGGCAAGAATCAATGTGGGACGTTGTTCCTGAGAGATAACATTGGCGACCGTAAAGGTCTTGCCTGATCCCGTGACGCCCAGAAGCGTCTGGTGAAGCAAGCCGTCATGCAATCCTTCGATCAGCAATTTGATGGCCTCGGGCTGATCCCCCGAAGGGGCGTAATGGCTCCTGAGCGTAAACGCCTTCCCCTTAACCGGGTTTTCCTTCTGATACTGCCTCAGTTCTTTATCCATCTTGATCTTCGAGATCTGGCTTTATTCAAGCCTTCCAAGGGTTTAAAATTGCTGGTTGATATCAGTACAGCATAAAAGCGTAGCTCCTGTCCGGTTTTGGCCGAGCTAAAACCCTCACAGGCGTTCCACCTGGTCATCTTCAACTCCGACAGACTCTCATGCAGAAAACTCTTTCAAACCGCGTCCTTTCAATCAAGCCATCCCCTACCCTCGCCGTTACGGCACGTGCCGCCGCAATGCGTGCGGCTGGAAAGGACATTGTGGGGCTTGGGGCAGGTGAACCTGATTTCGATACGCCCGAACATATCAAGGCGGCTGCCATCGCAGCCATTCAATCTGGTTTCACGAAATATACGGCGGTTGATGGCACTGCGGGTCTCAAAAAGGCCATCGTTGATAAATTCCAGCGTGAGAACGGCTTCACTTATACAGCGAAACAGATCCTGGTTTCATGCGGCGGGAAACAAAGCTTTTATAACCTCAGCCAGGCCCTGATCAACCCGGGCGATGAAGTCATTATCCCGGCCCCCTATTGGGTTTCTTACCCGGACATGGTGCTTCTGGCCGATGGCGTTCCGGTTATCATTTCTGCGCCACAAACGCAGAACTTCAAGATCACCCCGGCTCAGCTTGAAGCGGCCATCACGCCCAAGACCCGCCTATTCGTCATCAACAGCCCTTCCAATCCGAGTGGCATGGCGTATACCCATGATGAGCTTGTGGCGCTGGGTGCGGTTTTGAGAAAACACCCCAACATCATCATCGCAACCGATGACATGTATGAGCATATCCTCTGGGGAGACCAGTCCTTCGTCAATATCCTGAATGCAAACCCGGACTTTTATGAGCGCACCATGGTCCTCAATGGCGTTTCAAAAGCCTACTCCATGACGGGATGGCGCATTGGTTATGCCGCAGGTCCGGAATGGTTGGTATCCGCCATGACGAACATTCAGTCACAGAGCACTTCAAACCCAACCTCGATTTCCCAGGTGGCTGCCGAAGTGGCCCTGAATGGCGACCAAACCTTCATCAAGGACATGAATGTTGCGTTCAAGGAACGCCATGATTATGTGGTTGCCGAGATGAACAAGATCAAAGGCGTCGAATGCCTTGAAACGGACGGAACGTTCTACGTTCTTCCTGACATGAAGAAGGTCATTGATCGCCTAGATGGCATTGAGGACGATCTTGGACTGTCTGAATTCCTGATTGAAAAAGCAGGTGTTGCGGTCGTGCCAGGATCAGCGTTCGGTGCAGATGGTCACATTCGTCTGTCCATCGCGACCAGCATGGCAAATCTGGAGAAAGCAGTATCCCGCCTGCAGGCCGCTCTCGCCTGACGTTCAAAATTAGAGCGGGCACCTCAGTGCCCGCTCTAACTGCCTGATGGGCTTAATTGACCTTGAGGCCCTTTAGATAAGCGCCGAAATTAGCGCCTACTTCCGGATGTTTCAGGGCAAGCTCAACCGTTGCCATCAAATAGCCGATCTTGGAGCCACAATCGTAGCGCTTTCCTTCAAACTCGAAGGACAAGACAGGCTCCTGCCCAAGCAACATGGCGATACCGTCTGTCAGCTGAATTTCGCCACCTGCCCCACGGGTGACTTTATTCAGGCAATCAAAAATGCCCGGTGTCAGGATATAGCGACCAATGACGGCCTGATTCGATGGTGCATTTTCCGGACGTGGCTTCTCGACAATCGCCGAGAGCTTCGCGAGCCGATGACCACATGCATCCGCTTTCACGATCCCATAGCTCTGCGTCTCAGAAGGGTGAACCTGTTCCGTCGCAAGGACAGAACATTGCCACTCGTTGTACACCTCGACCATCTGCTTCATGCAGCCACGATTACCGTCTTCAACCATGTCATCGGCCAGAATAACCGCGAATGGCTCATCGCCAATGATGGGTGCAGCACAATTCACTGCATGGCCCAGCCCCAGCGCCTCAGACTGACGCACATAGACACAATTGATGCCAGGGGGGACGATGGACTGCAGTTGCTTGAGGACTTCGGTCTTGCCTCGCGTGAGCAGTTCATTTTCCATTTCGTAAGCCTTGTCGAAATGGTCCTCGATCGTTCGCTTGGTACGACTGGTCACAAACACCAACGTATCAATACCAGCCGCAATCGCTTCTTCGGCGGCATACTGGATCAAGGGCTTATCGACAATCGGCAACATTTCCTTGGGACTCGCCTTGGTGGCTGGAAGGAATCGAGTTCCTAAACCTGCAACCGGAAATACAGCCTTGCGAACGGGTTTTTTCATTTGAAGTCTCGCTTGATGATGACAGGCTGAGAGAATCCAAACGGATCCTGTTCCAGCCACGCATATCCTAGCGCGATGCAAACGGAAAAGGGATACCTCTCGTCAAAGCTTATGCAGAGGATTCTTCTCCGTCGAAAAAGACCAGCGAGGAGAAAGGTCCGGTCGGTCTTACCGCCCCCCAATAGCGACAGGAGGGACAACGCCAGTAAAGCTCAACCGATCCGAAACCGCATCGTTCGCAACAGAACTTCTGCCGGCCTTCGAGCCCCTCCTTGAGCAACGCATAGAGCCGGCCCAGTCGCGATGGGGAACCCAGAAAATTATCTTGCGCGAGAAATCCGACCGCATGGGTCACGGCCTGAGGGTCAGGCACTTCATCCAGAATGGGCATCAAATAATCAATGGCAGCACCCGGGCCAGAACGGCGAGCAAGACGATCAGCACGCTCAATGGCTGCCGCGACAATCCGATAATTCACATAGAGATAATCAAGGTATTCGAGGAACTCCCGCTCCTGATCCAACCGTTCCGCACAAAGCCCGATGGTTGGAAGTACAACGGAAAGAAACAACGGATTTTGAGTTTCAATGCTTTTGAAGGTATGGAGGGATTGCCGGTACTCACCCTTGCTATATTCGAGCCTCCCTTTCAGGACTGTAGCCCTGACACTTTGGGGATCATCCTCAAGGGCGCTCGCAAGATAATCACGCGCATCCTTCAGTCGATGCAGGGTCATGGCCTCTTCAGCCAGCTCACACAGAAAATGAGCTGCCGTTTCGCCATGCTTGGGTTTCATCGTCTTTCTGAGTGTCCTTATGCACTCGATGGCACGATGCCAATCCTTTTGCTGTTGGTAAAGCAGCAGTAATTGCTGAAGTGCAGGCTTACCATGCGATGGACTCTTCTCTAAAGACAGAAACAATGTTTCAGCACGGTCATATAGCCCGGCACTCATGAAATCGAGGGCTAGTTCGAAATCCGCACGTGAATGATTGTCATGGCCGCCAGGCAATTCCTTACGGAGCCTTGAATGAATATCAATGGCACGCTCAACATCGCCACGGCGACGGTACAGGTTTCCTAGAGCAATCTGAATTTCCTGAGAATCTGAGTCCTGCGCCAGAATCAGGCCGACAGTCTCGATAGCCTTGTCTGTTTTATCGTCGAGAAGATAGTTAAGACCCTTTCGATAGGCCTGAGCCAAAGGAGTTTTCCCAGAGTTCTCCTGGATTGTTTTCTCTCTTTTAAGCGCAGCAAACCAACCCGATGCCGCGGCAACCGGTAGCAATAGCGCAATCAGGCTCGAGAACTCCAGAAATCCTCCCGAAAGGTGGCGTCAGTAAGAACAATACGTTGACCGATATCTTACGCGATACAGAACATCGGGTATAAAAAAACCATGCGCAGGATAGGCCTGGCATGGTTTTTATCGATTTCGTCAGTGAACAATCAATCAGAATTTACCCGATCACGAAGATCTTTTCCCGGCTTGAAGTGCGGGACGTATTTTTCCGTCAACTCCACCTTGCTTCCGGTTTTGGGATTTCGCCCAGTTCGCGGAGCACGATATCGTACGGAGAAGCTACCAAATCCCCTGACCTCAATCCGGCCGCCGATCGCTAGCACTTCCGCCATATGATCGACAATACCCTTGACTGCGGCCTCTACCTCCTTCGCAGGAAGCATAGGGAATTTCAAGCTAAGAATCTGAATAAGGTCTGACTTTGTCATGAACGAAACATGAGGGGGGAATTCCCCCCCTCAATCGGCTTTGCCGTTTACTTGTTTTCCATCTGTTCCTTGAAGATGTCACCCAGAGTCGGCATCGCGTTAGATGCTGCCTGTGTGTAACCCTTCATGGCTTCAGCTTCATCGTCCTGATCCTTGGCCTTGATGGAAAGCGTGATGGACTTGCTCTTCTTGTCGACGCCCATGAACTTGGCTTCAAGTTCATCGCCCACGTTGAACTGGGTACGAGCATCTTCAATGCGATCACGCGAGATTTCAGAAGCGCGGAGGTAACCTTCAACGCTATCTGCCAGAGTGATTACCGCACCCTTCGCGTCAACTTCCTTCACAACACCGCGGACGAGATCGCCCTTTTCATGGGTCGCGAGGTAGTTTTGGAACGGATCCTGTTCCAGCTGCTTGACGCCCAGTGAGATGCGTTCGCGTTCCGGATCAATCGCAAGAATGACGGTTTCAACTTCGTCGCCCTTCTTGTAGTTGCGGATCGCTTCTTCACCCGGGGTATTCCAGGAGATATCTGACAGATGCACGAGACCGTCGATATTGCCGTCAAGACCGATGAACACACCGAAATCGGTGATGGACTTGATGGTGCCGCTGATCTTGTCACCCTTGTTATGCGTAGAAGCGAATTCATCCCACGGATTAGCGCGGCACTGCTTCATGCCGAGTGAGATACGGCGACGATCTTCATCGATATCGAGAACCATCACTTCGCATTCATCGCCCAACTGGACGAGCTTTGAAGGATTGACGTTCTTGTTGGTCCAGTCCATTTCAGAGACGTGAACGAGACCTTCAACGCCCTCTTCCAGCTCAACGAAGCAGCCGTAGTCGGTGAGGTTTGAAACCTTACCAAACAGACGGGTACCCGCCGGGTAACGACGTGCAATGTTCAACCATGGATCTTCACCCAACTGCTTGAGGCCGAGTGATACGCGGTTCTTCTCTTGGTCGTACTTGAGGACCTTGACCTGGATTTCCTGGCCAATTTCGACTGCTTCTGACGGATGACGAACGCGCTTCCATGCCATGTCGGTGATATGGAGAAGACCGTCCACGCCACCCAGATCGATGAATGCACCGTAATCGGTAAGGTTCTTGACCACACCGGCGACGATTGCACCTTCCTTGAGATTTTCGAGCAGAGCTTCCTTCTCGGCGCTGAATTCTGATTCAACGACTGCACGACGTGACAGAACAACGTTGTTACGCTTCTGATCAATCTTGATGACCTTGAATTCGAGGTCGCGACCTTCAAGGTACGCGGTATCACGAACCGGACGGACATCCACGAGTGATCCAGGAAGGAACGCACGAAGGGCACCGATGGAGACGGTGAAGCCACCACGGACCTTGCCCGTGAGACGACCAACAACCGTTTCGTTCTGTTCGTGTGCGACTTCGAGATCGGTCCACGCCTTCAGACGCTTCGCCTTGTCACGGGAAAGAAGGGTTGCACCGAGGCCGTCTTCGAGAAGTTCGAGGGTGCACTCTACGGTGTCGCCAACGCTGACTTCAAGTTGGCCATCAGCATCGAGGAACTGCCACTTAGGGACAACACCTTCTGACTTTAGACCCGCGTTAACTACAACAACATCCGGCCCGATATCAACGACGGTACCCCGGATGATGCTGCCCGGACGCATTTCAGCCTGTGAAAGGCTCTGTTCAAACAACTCAGCAAAGCTCTCGGTCATAAATATTCAATTGCATTCAAGAACAAGCCTTGAACGACTGTGTAAAAATGTAAAGAAACCACCGGATAGTTTCCGGCGACCAATGACTCAGGCCTGATGAACCCAATCCAGAACCTGCCGGATCACTTCCGGTATGGTCAGATGAGAGGAATCAATCAGAAGCGCATCATCCGCTTTCACCAACGGTGCAACTGCACGCTCGCGATCGCGTTTGTCTCGCTCTTCAATCTCTCGAGTCAAGCTGTCAAGATTAACATCCAGTCCCTTGTCTTTCAACTGCTTAAGGCGTCTCTGGGCCCTTACTTCCGCGCTGGCCGTTAAAAACACCTTGCGATAAGCGTCCTTGAAGACAATTGTCCCCATATCTCGGCCGTCAGCCACCAATCCAGGTGCTTTTCTGAAGCTTAACTGCTTGTCCAGCAATGCTCTTCGTACTGCAGTGATTTGGGCTATCCGGGAAGCGGCATTGCCTGTCGTTTCCTTGCCAATTTCAGAGGCAATATCCTCTCCGGCCAGAAAAACCTTGGGCGGGTCATCAGCCGTGAATGACAGATCCATAGCAAGACCCAATGCCGCTATCTGTTCTTCATCTTCAAAAGCGATGCCCTGACGAAGCACGGCAATGGCCAAGGCCCGGTAGATAGCACCGCTATCCAGGAAGTGCCATCCAAGCTCACGAGCCACTGCACGACTGAGAGTTCCCTTACCCGAACCGCTAGGTCCATCGATGGTGAGAACAGGAATCGATGAAGTCATAACCAATTTAAGAATCAGAGCGAACGGTCAGACCCAACTTATTGGCCAGTGCCACAAAAGTTGGGAAAGATGTATTCACATTCGCACAATCCAGAATGGTGATCTGGCCGGTAGAGCGAAGGCCCGCGATGGAGAATGCCATGGCAATGCGATGATCGCCGTGGGACTCTACCGTTCCAGAACCAATCGGCTTGCCGCCGTTAATAATCATTCCGTCTGGGGTAGCCGTTGCATCAACGCCCAGGATGCGAAGACCGTCAGCCATGACCTGAATGCGGTCACTTTCCTTGACGCGTAATTCTTCCGCTCCGGTCAGGCGGGTCGTACCCTCAGCGCAAGC
>CAYFOC010000024.1:0-13216 GCA_964344615.1 uncultured Methylococcus sp. | reverse complement strand
GCCACGTTTCCGACATTGCTGCCACCGTAATACATCGAATCTGAATTGAAGAGTTCCTCATAGATGCCGGCCCGAGGCACGCCGATGCGGTAATCGTGGCGCGGAACGGGCGTAAAGTTGAAGAGGACCACGACAATCTGGTCATCGCTTCGGCGCAGATAGCTCAGGACGGACTGCGAGGCATCGTGGCAATCGATCCATTCAAAACCCTCATGGTCAAAGTCATGACGGTGAAGGGCCGGGATTTCCCGATAGAGCCGGTTGAGATCGCCGATGGCCCGCGCTACGCCCTGATGCAGGGGGTAATCCAGAACGAACCAGTCGAGTTCCTTGGCCGCATTCCATTCCGACCCTTGCCCGAATTCCGATCCCATGAAGAGCAATTTCTTCCCAGGGTAAGTGAGCATGTAGGTGTAGAGCAGCCTTAGATTGGCAAATCGCTGCCACTCATCGCCGGGCATCCGGGCGAGGATGGAGCCCTTTCCGTGCACCACTTCGTCATGCGAGAAGGGCAGCATGAAGTTCTCGGTGAAGGCGTAAAGGAGCCCAAAGGTCAGTTGGTCGTGATGATAGTGGCGGTGGATCGGATCCTTGCTGAAATAATCCAGCGTATCGTGCATCCAGCCCATGTTCCATTTCATCGAGAACCCGAGGCCCCCGGTCCAGGTAGGGCGGGTGACCTGCGGCCAGGCGGTGGATTCCTCCGCCATGACGAGGGTGCCCGGGCAAAGCTGATGGGTAACGGTATTGAGTTCGCGCAGGAAGGCAATGGCTTCAAGGTTTTCGTTGCCGCCGTACTTGTTCGGGATCCAGTCCCCTTCTTCCCGGGAATAGTCGAGATACAGCATCGAAGCCACGGCATCGACGCGAAGTCCGTCGATGTGGAACTCCTGCAGCCAGTAAAGAGCGCTGCCGGTCAGGAAGTTGCGGACTTCATTGCGGCCATAGTTGTAGATCAGGGTGCCCCAGTCACGGTGCTCTCCCAGGCGGGGATCTTCGTGTTCATAGAGGGGGGTTCCATCGAACCAGGCGAGTCCATGGGCGTCCTTGGGGAAATGGGCCGGAACCCAGTCGAGGATGACGCCGATGCCCTGTTGGTGGCAGTAGTCGACGAACCAGCGGAAATCATCCGGATCCCCAAAGCGGCTGGTCGGTGCAAAGTATCCGGTGGTCTGGTAGCCCCAGGAGCCATCAAAGGGATGCTCTGTAATCGGCAGGAGTTCGATATGGGTAAAGCCCAGGGGTTTGACGTAGTCGACCAGGGCCTGTGCAAGGTGCCGGTAGCTCAGGAACTCCCCATCAGGGCCCCGTCGCCAGGACCCGAGGTGTACCTCGTAGACCGACATCGGCGCATGCAGCCAGTCGCATTTTTCCCGCTGGGCCAGCCAGGCTTCATCGGACCAGGCGTAGTGATCCTCGCCGGTGACGATCGACGCCGTCCCCGGACGAAGTTCAAAGCGTTGCCCATAGGGGTCGCTCTTGAGAAGGATCGTGCCGTTCTGGCGATTCCGGATTTCGAATTTGTAGTAGGTACCGGCGGTGAGGCCTGGAATGAAGAGTTCGAAGACGCCGCTCGGGCCCCGGGAACGCATGGGATGAATGCGTCCGTCCCAGCCATTGAAATCGCCGACCACGCTGACGCGCTCGGCATTGGGGGCCCAGACGGCAAAGCCGATGCCGTCGATGCCATCGCGAGTCATCGCATGCGCACCGAGAATGCGGTAAATGTGGTGGTGGCGGCCTTCACCGAAGAGGTAAAGGTCAAAATCGGTCAGGAACGGCTCGAACGTATAGGGGTCGATGTGCGTCTGCGTTTGTCCCTGCTTGTCGACCCAGTTCACCGCATAGTGAATCGGTACGGCATTGCCCGAACGGATGCGCGCCTCAAAGAGGTCCGTGCCTGGGATTCTTGTAAATTCAGGGCCTTCCGCGCCGATGCGGGCGGTTTCGGCCTGTGGCAGGAAGGCCCGGAAGACCTCTTCGCCGTTGTCGCCATGACGGCCCAGGACCTCAAAGGGGTCATGATGACGGGCCTCCAAGATACGGACGAAGCGGTCATCAAGGGCTGGTGCCTTGGAAATCGGGGCGCGGGAAGAATCCTTCGAGTTCACTTTGCGTAGCCTCTGGGGTTAGAATAGAACGGCATCGGGCGCCCTGATAGCGAGGGCGAAATGTTAACAAATCTCGACCCGCCCTGTCCGGGTTCCCGTGTCGATCATCGATACGGACGCCGATAGCGGTAGTTCCATCTTGAGGGTTCTGCCGGCCGGGTCTCGATCCTTACCAGATATTGAGAGTGCCATGCCTGAGTCCCTGCACAAGACCCGATTCGTCAGTCGCCTGACCCGGCAGACCATGGCTCTCGTCCTTGCGGGCGGGCGCGGAACCCGGCTCCACGGTCTGACCGAATGGCGAGCCAAGCCGGCTGTTCCCTTCGGCGGCAAGTTTCGCATCATCGATTTTCCCCTGTCGAACTGCCTCAATTCCGGCATTCGCCAGATCGGCGTCCTGACCCAGTACAAGGCGGATTCCCTGTTGCGCCATATCCAGCAAGGCTGGGGCTTTCTGCGCGGCGAGCTCGGTGAATTCGTCGATGTCATGCCGGCCCAGCAACGCATGCAGGAGCGCTGGTACGAAGGAACGGCTGATGCGGTCTACCAGAATCTCGACATTCTCCGTCAGCGTGATCCCGAATACATCGTCATTCTCGCCGGTGACCATGTCTATAAGATGGACTACGGCCTGATGCTGGCCTACCACGCCGAACGTGAAGCGGATCTCACGATCGGGTGTATCGAAGTGCCCCTCGAAGATGCCAAGGGCTTTGGGGTCATGCACGTCGATGACCAGAAGCGCATCATCAATTTCGTCGAAAAGCCCAAGGACCCGCCGCCGATGCCGAACCGGCCGGACCATGCGCTGGCGTCCATGGGGATTTATATTTTCAGTACGGCGTTCCTGTTTGAGCAGCTCATCAAGGATGCTGACAACCCGAACTCGAGCCATGACTTTGGTCACGACATCATTCCGAACGTGATCAACAACAGCCGGGTCTTTGCCTATCCGTTCCGGGACGTTCAAAGTGGCGTTCAGGCCTATTGGCGTGATGTCGGGACCCTGGATTCCTTCTGGGCGTCCAACATGGAGCTCATCGGCGTTGATCCTGAACTGAATCTCTACGACCAGGAATGGCCGATCTGGACCTACCAGACCCAGACCCCGCCGGCGAAGTTCATCTTTGATGACGATGATCGTCGCGGCATGGCCGTCGATTCGATGGTTTCCGGAGGCTGCATCATCTCAGGCGCCGAGGTGCGGAATTCGCTCCTGTTCAGCAATGTCAGGGTCAATTCCTATACCACCGTCGAAGACTCCGTGGTCCTGCCCGAGGTCAACATTGGCCGTCATTGCCGTATCAAGAAGGCGGTGATTGACCGCGGTTGCCACATTCCGCCCAATACCGTCATTGGCGAAAACCTTGAAGAAGACAAGAAGCGCTTCGAGGTCAGCCCGGGTGGCGTGGTCTTGGTGACACCCGATCACTTGGGGCAACGTCTCCATTTCGCCCGCTGAGGGGCGGTCTGCCGGTCGCGCGGGGGCGCACCGGCGACGTCAGGCCGTTGGATCGGGCCTGAAAACTCAAGATTAGCCGGCCAGATGACTGCGCCGGGCCATTACGCGGGGCCAGCCGAGAGCGGGCCCCAAGACCTTTGGGGGACCGTCGGACGTGAAGCAAGCGAACAGCATCCTGGATCGTCGTCGTGCGGGACTTCTCCTTCACATCACCTCCTTGCCCGAGGGGCTCCATAACGGTGATCTTGGCGCTTCCGCCTACCGATTTGTCGATTTTCTCCTGAGTGCGGGCGTCACGATCTGGCAGACGCTCCCCATCAATCCCACGCATGGCGATGGTTCCCCTTACCAATGCCTCTCGGCACATGCCGGCAATCCGCTCCTGATTGATCTTGAGGCATTGAGTCGTCGCGGCTGGCTGGAAGGTTCGCGCCTAGTGCCGGATGGGCACGATCCCCTCGCGCAGCGGCTACGCCTATTGAACGAAGCCTTCGAGGGCTTTGAGCGCTCCGGCGGCCTTGTTGGCCCTGACTTTCAGGCCTTCCGCTCCGAGCATGCCTCCTGGCTTGAGGATTTTTGTCTCTACATGGCACTCCGCGGTGAATACCAGGGAAGAAGCTGGCAGGACTGGCCGGAACCCCTGAGGCTTCGTGAGACGCGCGCCTTGGCCGATGCGAAAAGCCGACTGCAGCGAGAAATTTCCCGCTTCGAATTCGAGCAGTTTGTCTTTTTTGATCAATGGCACGCCTTGCGTCGCTACGCCAATGAGCGCGGCGTTCTTTTCTTCGGGGACGTCCCCATTTTTGTGGCGGGCGACAGTGCCGATGTCTGGGCCAATCAGTCGGAATTCGATCTTTTGCCCGATGGACAGCCACGGGTCGTTGCCGGCGTACCGCCGGATTACTTCTCGGAAACCGGTCAGCGGTGGGGAAATCCCCATTATCGCTGGGATGTGATGGCCGAAAACGGGTTCCGTTGGTGGCAGGCCCGCTTCAAGACCCAGTTCGATCTTTTTGATTGGGTCCGGATCGATCATTTCAGAGGCTTTGAGGCCTATTGGGAGATCCCCGCCGATTCTGAAACCGCCCAGGGCGGGCATTGGGTCAAGGCGCCGGGTGAGGCCTTGCTGGATACCCTCTACAAGAATAGTCCCGATGGCCGACTCCCACTGATCGCCGAAAATCTCGGCATCATTACGGACGAGGTGGAGGCCCTTCGGGAACGGTTCGATATCCCCGGGATGTTGATCCTCCAGTTTGCCTTTGATGGCGGACCGCATAACCCTTACCTCCCGCACAACCATGACCCCAACAGCGTGGTCTATACGGGGACGCACGACAACGATACGACGGTCTCCTGGTTTGAGGATCTCGCAGGCGATCAGAAGGCGCACGTGTACCGCTACCTTGGAAACCCAGGGTCCGTGATGCCGGATGTTCTGAATCAGGCGGCGCTGGCTTCGGTCGCACGGCTTGCGATACTTCCCATGCAGGACGTCCTGGGATCAGGGAAGGGGCATCGGATGAATACGCCAGGAACGACAGAAGGCAACTGGTCTTGGCGATTTGATTGGAGCCAGCTATCCCCTGGGCTCGTATCGAGACTGAGTGAGTGGATAAGGCTCTATGGGCGTGCGGTCGGCTAGCCGGGACGCCCCCGTATCTTCGGACATAAAAAACCCCGCATTAGCACCTAAGTGATAGAGGCGGGGTTTCGAGAATCGCGAATGAATCAGGAGTTCATGCGCACAATATTTTTTTATTGTACAAGCCTGCCGATAACGTGACCGTGCAGGCTTGTCGTAAGGCTGACCTTACTTGCGCTGAATCTGCTTGTTGACTTCAGCCTTTGACTCTTGAATAGCGCCGTTGTCCCAGCCGCTGACTTCGTTTTCTCTCGCCTTCAGCAGGAATACGCCGACGATGGTTGCGAAGATCAGAGCGCCGATCCAGAGCCAGAAGTTATCTTTTTCCTGTTCCATTTTTATTTACCTCAACAGACTTCACGTTTTTTATGACCGGTGGCTAAACGCCTTCCGGATTATCGCAGGCGACCTCTTTGGGGCACCCGTCGCCGGCCTTCAGGGGTACCCCTTGTGCCGGATCGCGAGTTGATTGTAGGTCGGTTGTAAGCACTGTACAACCCCCTTTTTGATTTTACTCAAAGCCTCCCCTATTCAAGGGGTGATATCCTTGATGGGCCGCGGCCTTCAGCCCCCAAAAAGGTAATGATGAGATCCGCAATCAGTGCGTGCGCATCCGATCCCCAGTGGGTGTCATTGGGGGCATAAAGGTCCTGTCCGCCTTTCTCGATGGCCCGCCTCAGTGCGGTGTCCGTATCCGGCACGAAGGCTTCGCAACGCTGGATCAATTTGGGAAGTTCAGTTTGTGGACCGGACGATGGATCCCTAAGCGCCTCCCTGTAAGCGGTCGACTTGTCGGGGGCGATCAGAACCATCAGGCGGGTGACGCCGTTAGATTCGACCCGCGTCCTGAGCGACCTCAGTCGTGACGACATCTCCTCTATTCCCATCGCCTTCCAAGTGGCCACTTTCCCGAAATCGTCCTTGAAGACCAGAAGATCTCCGGATCTTCGGCTGCTGAAAAGGTCGTTTCGCTGGAGGGGAAGTCTCAGCGCTTTGCCCGGCATCATTCCAAGCCACTCACGCTGGAGGGTTCTGAAGAGATAGCGGGCGACAAACGGAATCTGGATATCCGTTATCTTCTGGCTTCGAACCTCGGTGGTCATGGCCGATTCCAGGCTTTCGGTAGGTGCCTTTGGAGGTTTCAGCGAGAGCGCTGGGGATCGACCCGTCGATGTCAATCCTTGAGGCATCTTTTGAAGGCGGGTTGGAAGATCCCGCTCGACGGTTTCAAAAATCAGGAGTTTAGGTGGGTTCGCCCTGAATTCCGGGTTTTCCAGCAATTGATCGATCGAGACCCGATAGCTACTTAGCGTTCCAACGGACCAGCCGGTTCGAAGATGCAGTCGGTTTTGCCACTGAAGCTTGGGTTTTTCTGTCGCAAAGGAATCACCAAGAACCAGAATGTCGCGGTAGCGATAGCTCTGGTCATTAACAGGAAGCGGCTCGACATAAATGGACTCAGGCTTGCGCCAGCCATAATCTCGCTCAGAAAATCCTCCGATCCGGGTGAGGTCGCCATCAACGGGTTCAAGCCACACCCCTAGAGCAAAGAGGAGACATCCCGGAACAAAGCCCAGAAAGAAAAATCCCTTGCCGAAGCGTTCAAAGCTAGAACTGGAAGTAGAGGAATTCACTGACTTTGCCAATGGAAGACAGGCTGAAGAGGAAGGCGGCCACGGTAAGGATCAGGGTCAGGGGGCGAGGCTCGAAAATCCACCGTGAAGGCAGATGGCTGACTTTCTCCAGGGTGGGTTGATAGCGACCGAGGATCTCTTGGCTGTTGGGCGCCCAAAAGGCAATGCCGCCAAGCCCCAAAAGCCAAAAGAAAAGGGTCAGGCTGCGGCCGGCATCGAGGTGGACAAAGGCCGGCGGCTCCATCACGGTGATGCCGTGGTTTTCAAATACCTGCCGCGCAGCAGGCCAGAGAAAGCTCGAAGGGATGGGGGCGCCGTGCTGTCCCATCATGCCGGAAAGGAGATGCCCTGCACTTGAGATGTCCGGCGACCTGAACACGACCCAGCCGATCACGACCGCCAGAAAGGTCAGGATTTTTCCAGGAATCAGTAGGCCTGAGCCTGGTTTCACCCAGTGGCGGAAGGCATGATTGATGATCAGGTACACACCATGAAGTCCGCCCCATGCCACATAGGTCCAGCCCGCTCCATGCCAGAGCCCTCCCAGCACCATGGTCAGGAACAGGTTAAGGTGACGGCGGAACGGTCCCTTGCGGTTGCCCCCGAGGCTGAAATAGAGGTAATCGCGAAGGAACCGTGACAAGGTCATGTGCCAGCGTCGCCAGAAATCGATCACGCTGGTCGCTTGATACGGGGAATCAAAATTGACGGGGAGCCTGACCCCAAAAAGGCGGGAGAGACCGATCGCCATGTCGGAATATCCCGAGAAATCGAAATACAGCTGGAAGGTATAGGCCAGGGCGCCGCCCCACGCCTCAAAGAGCCCCGGATCAAGGCTTGGATGATCGAAAACGGCACGGGCAAAGGGGGCGATGCCATCGGCCAGCACGACTTTCTTGAAAAGACCGATCGTAAAAAGCGTCGCGCCGATGGAAAAATCTTCGAACGAGAAGCGGGAGGGCCCCTTGGACCTGAACTGCGGCATCATTTCCTTGTGATGCAGGACAGGGCCTGCAATCAGGTGCGGAAAGTAGGTGACGAAGAGGCCGTAATCAAGAAAGCGACTTTCCCTGACTTCTCCCCGGTAGCAGTCCACCAGAAAGGCGATCTGGGTGAAGGTGAAGAAGGAGATGCCTAAGGGCAGGATGACGGCATCGAGGTGAAAGGCGGTGCCGAGGAGCGATTCGAGATTCTGGGCAAAAAAGCCCGCATATTTGAAATAGCCGAGAAGGCCAAGATCGACCAGAACGCCAAGGCGCAACCAGTGCTTTCCCGATCCTTCGAGGGTTTGGGCCCTGTTCGACTGAAGCTTCTGGCCGATCCAGAAATTGAACAGGATGGAGCCTAAGAGAAGAAGGATATCCCTCGGGTTCCAGACCCCATAGAAAACCAGCGATGCCGCGAACAGCCCTCCGATGGCAACCGTCCGGTGCCACCTGCCGAGCCACCAGAACCCGAGGAGGGTCAGTGGCAGGTAGAGGAACAGGAAGGGGTAGGAATTGAACAGCATCGAGGGTCCGGAGCCCTTGCGGGCTCCACGTTAATTCGCTTTCCGGTGGGCGCTTGCGAGGATGGCAAGGCCAAGGGCGAGGGTGCCCGCCCCGTAAGGAACCCAAACGGGTGCCGTCAGGAGCACGGCCCCTGCGACCAGGAATCCGGTACCGGTAATGCCCTTGAGGAGTCGTCCTTGCGTTTCACGGGCTTCACGCCGAAGGGCGTTCAGGGCTTCTGATTCCACCTGAAGGCGCAAGCGGCCGGTGGCCGTATCCGTCAGCACCCGATGGGCGAGCATGGGCACATCGGCCCAGTGCTGAGCCCACTGCGGAAGTTCGGAGCGGAGCTTGTTGATGCCGGCCGCGGGCCCGATTTCCTGGCGGAACCAACCTTCGATGAAAGGCTTGGCCGTTTGCCAGAGGTCGAGATCCGGATAGAGGTCGCGCCCGAGACCCTCGATATTCAGCAGGGTCTTTTGCAGAAGGACTAACTGGGGCTGGACTTCCATGTTGAAGCGTCGGGCCACCTGAAAAAGCCGGAGCAGGACCTGGCCGTAGGAAATATCCTTCAGGGGGCGCTCAAAAATGGGCTCACACACCGCGCGGATGGCGGACTCGAATTCGACCACCCGGGTGTCGCCGGGTATCCAGCCGGATTCCACATGCAGTTCCGCGACGCGTCGGTAATCGCGATTGAAAAAGGCCCTGAAATTGTCGGCGATGTAGAGTTTGTCTTCGTTCGAAATGCTGCCGACGATACCAAAGTCGACGGCGATATAGCGTGCATCCGGCGTCGCAAAGATGTTCCCTGGGTGCATGTCGGCGTGAAAGAGGCTGTCTCTCAGAACCTGGGTAAAGAAGATCTCGACGCCGCGTTCGGCCAGAAGCTTGAGATCGACGCCCTCCCGGCGAAGCTGCGCCACATCCCCGACCGGGATGCCTGAAATGCGTTCCATGACCAGGACATCCCGACGGGTATAGTCAAAATAGACCTTGGGGATGTAGAGAATCTCGGAATTTTCAAAGCGGCGACGGATGTCGGCCGCGTTCGCGGCTTCGCGCACGAGATCCAGTTCATCGAGGATCGTCTTTTCAAACTCCCCGACCACTTCAATCGGGCGAAGGCGCTTGGCGCCCTCAAGGAAACGGTCGGCCAGGCGCGCCAGTTCAAACAGGAGCGCCAGATCGGTCCGGATGCGGGCATCGATGCCGGGGCGAAGTACCTTGACCACTACCGATTCGCCGCTGAAGAGCGTGGCTGCATGCACCTGAGCGACCGATGCCGAAGCCATCGGCGTTTCATCGAAGGCTGCAAAAAGTTCGGCGATCGGCGCTCCGAGGGATTTTTCGATGATGGCCTTGGCTTCGGTGCCCGGGAATGGCGGGACCCGGTCCTGGAGCTTGACCAGTTCCTCGGCAATGTCATCCGGCAAGAGATCGCGACGGGTCGAGAGCGTCTGACCGAACTTGACGAAAATCGGGCCCAGATCTTCAAGGGCTGAGCGAAGTCGCGCGCCTCTGGAAATTTCGCGATTCTTGGCAGAGATGCGGCCCCCGGTTTTCAACAGGAGTCGGAGGCTGGTCGGGAGCCGATTCAGCGGAATGAATTCATCAAGGCCGTGACGGTTGAGGACGCGGTGAATATGGCGAAGTCGGCGAAGAGTTCCGGGGCGCATCAGGTCTTGGATTAGCGTGAGGTGGAGGAGTCAGACTTCAAGGTCTGTTCAAGCCGCTCGATGCGGGCCGTCATTCGATCAAGATCGGCGCGGAGGACATCGACCTCATTCAGGAAGGGGTCGATTTCAGTCCGGTCGGGAACCCAGCGGGTTTCTTCGCGAAGGTACTCGCCGACATCGCTTTCAAAGGCCTTGACGCTGCCCTTGAGCCAGTCGCGTCCATCTCGAAAGAGACCGAGGGTCGATCCTGCGATCTGATCCCCGAGATAGCGGGACAGAAAGCGTTGCCAATCGATGCCGAGCGCCCGCGAAAGATCCTGAAAGTCATGGGCCAGCGTAGTATCGCCGTCGATGACGAGCCCTGAGTTGCGGATGACGCCGGTATCGCCGGGATGAAGGCTGACATTCAGAAAGGCGCTGAGCGTCCCGTGAAAGGTCACATCGGGTGTTCCGCTGAGTTCGGTCAGGATCTGGATGTCTTCCAGCGTCGGGCACAGGTAGACCCAGCGATCAAAAGGCTTCAGATGGAAGGCGAAGACCTTTCCAGCGACCTTCCGGAGAGCCTCTTCTCCGCCGGGTGCTTCGGCCAGGTGGCTTCGGATCAACTGCCTGAGGCTTTCCGTCAGGCTCCCGGCCAAAAGGGCGTGGCTTTCACTCAAACCTTGTATCCCCGGTGGACGGCCACAACGCCCTGAGTCAGGTTGAAGTATTCGCAACGGGTGAAGCCTGCGTCCATCATCATCTTCTTCAGGGTTTCCTGATTGGGATGCATGCGGATGCTTTCGGCGAGGTAGCGATAGCTCTCTTCGTCATTCGCGATCAGCTTGCCCATCAGCGGCAGCAGCTTGAACGAATAAATGTCATAGGTTTTCTTGAAGAGAGCGCCCTTGACTTCGGAAAATTCGAGGACGATCAAGCGTCCGCCCGGCTTCAGCACGCGGTGCATGGACTTGAGCGCCGTTTCCTTGTGGGTGACGTTGCGAAGGCCGAAGGCAATCGAGACGCAGTCAAAGGTATTGTCCGGGAAGGGCAGCTGTTCGGCATCGATCTGGGCAAATTCGACGCCGCTGGTCACGCCATCGTCGATGATGCGATCGCGGCCGCGGGTCAGCATCTCGGCGTTGATGTCGGACAGGACGACCAAGCCCTTCTCCCCGACGCGCTCCCGGAAGAGAGCCGTCATGTCGCCAGTGCCGCCGGCGAGATCCAGAACCTTTTCGCCATAGCGGACATGACTCAGTTGCAGGGCGATGCGTTTCCAGACGCGATGGATGCCCATCGACATCAGGTCATTCATGACGTCGTATTTGCCGGCCACGGAGTCGAAGACGGAGCGCACCATGCTCGCCTTGTCGCCTTCGGGCACCTGGCGGAAGCCAAAATGGGTGGTTTTGTCAGTCATGGGTGTGAGTCTCCAAGGGTTTCAACCCGCAGGGGGGCGTTGACGAGGCAGCGCGATGACGCTGGACTGCCTCCTGATAAGCCGCCCAGCGGCTGGTCTGGGTCAGGCCCAGTTCGTAAAGGTATTCGAAAGTATAGAGGCCGGAGTCGTGTCCGTCGCTGAACGTCGGGCATATGGCGTAGTGCCCGACCGGGCGAAGAGCCGTGATGGTGACGTCTTCCTTGTCCAGCTGAAGGATAGCTTGTCCGGGCCCATGCCCCTGGACTTCCGCCGATGGCGAAAAGACCCGAAGGTATTCGAAGGGAAGCTTGAACACGGCATGATCGTCATAGGCAATCTCAAGAACCCTTGAGGCCTGATGGAGGACGATGGAGGTGGGCGTCGGACCGTTCATCGCGCGATGTTAGAGAATGTAGCGGCTCAGGTCGACGTCCCGGGCCACATCGCCCAGGTGAGTATCGACATAGGCGGCATCGATCGTCAGCATCGTGCCGGAAGCTTCCGGGCCCTCGAAAGACAAGGTCTCGAGGAGCCGTTCCATGACGGTGTGAAGACGACGGGCTCCGATGTTTTCGGTGCGATCATTCACTTCGGCGCTGATTTCGGCGATTCTCCGGATGCCGTCATCGGCAAAGGTCACCGTCACCCCCTCCGTCGCCAGGAGAGCCTGGTACTGGATCGTCAGGGAAGCGGTGGGTTCGGTCAGGATGCGGACGAAGTCCCCTGCATCGAGGGCGTGAAGCTCGACCCTAATCGGAAAGCGCCCCTGAAGTTCGGGAATGAGATCCGAGGGCTTGGCCAGATGAAAAGCGCCGGAGGCCACGAAGAGGATGTGGTCGGTCTTGACCATGCCGTACTTGGTGGAGACGGTGGACCCTTCGACCAGGGGCAAAAGGTCCCTTTGCACGCCTTCTCTCGAAATGTCGGCCCCGCCGTGATCGGACTTCTTGCAGATCTTGTCGATTTCATCGATGAAGACGATGCCCTGCTGCTCGACCGATTCGATCGCACGGAGCTTGATGTCCTCGTCATTGACGAGGCGGGCGGCTTCCTCTTCGCGGAGGAGCTTCATCGCATCACGAATGCGAAGGCGGCGGCTGCGGGTTCTCCCGCTCTGGATGTTCTGGAAAAGCCCCTGCAGCTGCTGGCTCATTTCCTCCATGCCTGGGGGCGCCATGATCTCGACGCCGAGCTGTGCGGCCTGGGTCTCGATGTCGATTTCCTTGTCATCGAGTTCCCCGGACCTGAGCTTCAGGCGGAATTTTTCATGCGTTGCGGAGGGTTCCTGGGTTTCGGCGTTCCAGGATTCCACCCCCGGAAGCAAGGCTTCAAGAACCCGGGATTCGGCATGCGCAAGGGCCGCCTCTCCGACTTTTTCCATTTCGATCTGCCGGGTCATCTTCACCGCCGCATCCACCAGATCACGAATGATGGATTCGACATCGCGGCCGACATAACCGACTTCGGTAAATTTGGTAGCTTCGACCTTGATGAAGGGCGCCTGTGCAAGACGGGCGAGACGGCGGGCAATTTCGGTTTTACCCACACCTGTGGGCCCGATCATCAGGATATTTTTCGGCGTGATCTCTTCCCGCAACGAATCTTCGACCTGTGCCCGGCGCCAGCGGTTGCGCAGCGCGATGGCAACGGCCCGCTTGGCATCGGCCTGGCCGATGATGTGTCGGTCCAGTTCCTGAACGATTTCGCGTGGCGTCAGAGAGCTCATGGGGTCTTCGAGGATCCCCCGACCTCGAGTTCTTCGATGGTCAGGTTACGGTTGGTGTAAATGCAGA
>CAYFOC010000023.1:0-13245 GCA_964344615.1 uncultured Methylococcus sp. | reverse complement strand
AAGGCCCGGGGGTTTTTACTTTTTAAGCCTCAGACAAAATTAACGCCGATGGCGGTGAGATGAAGCGCTCGAAGGACGTTTGACGGCCTTGTGAGGGTGGCCAAGGGAATGCTTTGGCCGGTGGTTACGCTGGCGTTTAGCGAAGCCGTTCCGGTGGGATCCGGAGGACAAGGCGGAGGGCCGCTGAGCAAGGGATGCCGTCCGCACCGTGGTCGCTGAAGCTTCCTCTTCTTCGTCGTCCTCTTCATCATCGAGGTCATCGCCCAAGGCGATTAGAAGGGCACCTTCGGGTTGGGCTTGAGAGGGCCCGGCGAGGCTGCCTACCGGCATGATCGGCAGCATGACGCAGAGGACGATAAGCGGATAGGAATGCTTCATAGGATTAAGGGGCCATCGGGTTCCATGGGCCGACCCATCCTGTGTTCAGCCTGAAACGATCATTTTTACAGAATTTATAACCGCCGAATACTCTGCCCGAGGGCGTAATGAGAATTCGGAAATGATGCAATGCTGGAAATGTAAGAGGAATTATGACGAGACCTAGCGGACGTGCTCCTGATGAACTCAGAAAGATCGTGGTAACGCCTCATTTTACGAAGCACGCTGAAGGTTCGGTGCTAGTTGAATTTGGTGATACGCGCGTTATCTGTACGGCGAGTATTGAAGAAAGGGTTCCAGGGTTTCTCAAGGGCAAGGGTTCAGGATGGATCACAGCCGAATACGGCATGTTGCCCAGAGCGACCCACGATCGATCGGCGCGTGAGGCCGCAAGGGGAAAGCAGGGTGGTCGCACCATGGAAATCCAGCGACTGATTGGTCGATCCCTTCGCGCCGCGATGGATTTGGAAGCCTTGGGTGAACGTACGGTGACCCTCGACTGTGACGTCATTCAAGCGGATGGCGGTACGCGTACGGCTTCCATTACCGGAAGTTATGTCGCTTTGCGTCTTGCTATCGATGCCCTCATGGCGCAACGCAAGCTGAAAGCCAATCCGATCCATGGTCAGATTGCCTCCGTGTCCGTGGGTATCTGTAACGGTGTTCCTGTTCTGGATCTGGATTATCGGGAAGATTGTGACGCCGAAACAGACATGAATGTCGTCATGAATGATGCAGGTGCCTATATTGAAGTCCAAGGCACCGCCGAAGGGCATGCCTATCGTCGAGATGAGCTCGATGCCATGCTTGATTTGGCGGGTAAGGGAATATCCGAGCTGATGGTTATTCAGCGAGCGGCTTTAGCGCAGGGCTAAGCCTCTGTGGTTACGCCCCCGTTCTGGGGGGCGTAACCGACCCATGTGAAATTACAGAGGACGTCCGGCCTTCATGGCTTCAGGGACCTCGACCAGCTTTCCGGTCTTTACGTCATAGATGAATCCGTAAATCGGAATGTAGTTTGGCACCAGGCTATGATTCCGGATGCGTGACACGTCTTCAAGTACGCTGAGTTCATTATTTTTGAACGTCAGCCAGTTGATGTACTTCCCATCCGTAGAGCCTGGGCCCTTTCCTACATCCTTCCAACCATTCTGATCGATGGTAGCCGTATCAAGGCTTTTGGACAGAAGATCACTCATGATCTCGTTGTCAAAAAGTTGCATGCCGCAATCTGTATGGTGAATGACGAAGAACTCTTGTGTTCCGAGCAGTTTGTGAGAGATCACGAGCGATCGAATGGCGTCATCGCTGGCTCTTCCTCCCGCATTTCGAGTGACATGAGCATCCCCCTCTGAGAGTCCGGCATATTTAGCGGGATCCAGTCGTGCATCCATGCAGGTGAGGATCGCGAATCCGCGCGCCGGGGGTAGGGCAAGGTGCCCTTTGTCAAAGCTTGAAACGTAGCCTTCATTGGCCTTCAAAACTTCCGTCAGAATCTTGCTCATGTGTTGTGTACCTCTTATTGAATTTCGAAGCGCTTCAGTGCATCGTGTGCCTGAAATCATTATTTAGGCGGCCGGCTGTGAAAAAAGTTTTAGTTGCCAGCAACAATCCCGGGAAGATTCGCGAGATCGGCGGAATATTAGCAGACCTTGATATCGAAGTTATCCCCCAGCGTGCATTTGGAATTGAGGATGCCGACGAAACGGGAGTCACGTTCATTGAGAACGCCCTGATCAAGGCCCGCCACGCAACACGCTGCTCTGGCCTTCCCGCAATTGCTGATGACTCGGGTCTTGAGGTTGATGCTTTGGGAGGGCGGCCTGGGGTTCATTCAGCCCGGTTTGCCGGGGCGAATGCTACGGATTCTGAAAATAATCTCAAACTCATTGAATCTCTGGGTGGTTTGGGCAAGGAAGCCTTTTCGGCCCGATTCAGATGCGTGATGGTTTTTATGCGCCATCCCGAAGATCCAAGTCCTGTCATTGGGCAAGGCATCTGGGAAGGAGAAATTATCCTGTCGCCGAAGGGAGAGGGGGGATTTGGTTACGACCCCTATTTCTGGGTGCCTGACGTCGGTTTGACCGTGTCTGAAATGTCGGATGCTGAAAAGAATCGTCAGAGCCATCGCGGCAAGGCATTGCATGCCTTGCTCAACGCGTTGCGTGCCGATCATGCATGATGCCGATGCTGCCCTTTTTGCTTATGGCTCCCTTCAGATTCCTGAAATCTTTGCGGCGGTGACGGGGCTGGATCTGAAAGGGGTCCCCGCATGTCTCGAGGGTTTCCGGTGCGTCCAGCTTCAGGGTCTTGGTTTTCCAGGCCTGGTTGTGGCAGCGAATGCAAAGGCTACTGGACTGGTCTATCGAGGGTTAACGCTTGAGGCATGGCAGCGTCTGGACGCCTATGAAGATGACTTTTATGAGAGACGGGTTGTGACCGCCATGTTATCTAGCGATGAAAAGATTGAGGTCCAGGTGTATCTCCTTGCCGAAGAGGGCCTGCAGCTGGCGCTGAATGCCGATTGGACGCTTGCGAATCTGGACGAGGCTACGGTGAGGAGCTTGCTGTCTCGTCTATAAGCCCGAGGCTCAGGTCAGTCGCCGCTCCGTAGCTCCGCAACGTTCACAGCGAAATACACTGATCAGCTTTCCTTCTTTGACGTCAAACTTCGTTGACCCATCGGGCTTCCACTTATGAAAGCCACTTCGACAGAGCGTTTTCCCCTGATGTTTTACCGACGCCTTGGGTTTTTTGAAAGGGATGACGTTGCTCATGGGAGGTTCGTGCAGCACATGGTTCGAAAGCTCAGATTGATCCGGGGCGCTTTGATCGTCGTATCTTTTTGAACCCGGTGCTGGAAATCGGTCTGAAATCCGCTGTCCATCAGCAAGAGCGTTCCGGATTTAAGATCAAACGTGTGTTCGCGCTTTGATTCGATTTCTCTAATGCCGAATCGGCGCGTCGCGCCGAGACTCAGTGACGCAATCTTTATTTCTTCCGGGGATCCAAGTTCCCGTTCATTATCCCTGTGCCAACCCAGGCTTGCATCCCCATCGGGATAAAGATTCAGAAGGATGCTGTTGTAAGGCTCCCCCGTGAGGGTTCTGACTGAATCGAGCATGGGTATCAACCCGGTTGGAATCGGGGCGGCGTGGTGAGTTATTCCTGAGTATCCATACTGAATGGGCGTGGTTGCGTAAAAGGCGACACTTCGCCTGACCGTGACCCATCGTCCGAACATTCTCAAGGTTTCTTTCCGCCATGGGGTCTCATTAAGCAAGGTCTCAAATAATTCGCTGGCCTTGATAGGCGTCAGAAAGTCAGGAATGATTCTGAGGCTGCTTGGATGGCTTCGCAGGGAGGGGGGGTTTCGGGTATCCTTCATCGCTGTCGAGATGCACGACCCCTTGAAGGGCCTTAAGCCTATGAAGCGTTTCGGTTTCGGTATAGTGAAGAGTATTGATTATGTCTGAATTCGAGCCCCGTGACATCGATCCGGGACATTTCTTTGTGCGACTCCTGTACATTCTGGTCTACCTTGCCATTTTGGCTGTGGTGAGATTCGTCTTGTGGGGCGTGTTGCTAGTTCAATTGGTCTGTCACCTGATTGGTATGGCTCCCAACCAGGGTGCTCAAAAAGCCGGGCAGGTGATATCCGAATATATTTACAAGATTTGGCTTTTCCTTTCCTATAACACCAATGAGCGTCCCTTTCCTTTTCGCAATCGGGCGGAGGGATTGGATGATGATCTTGATTGAAAACGAGGCACCTGATCGTGCCCTAAGGAGATTAGAACAATGACAGCGGTAAGTTTTAAGGTCGGTGGCATGAAGTGTGGCGGCTGTGAAAAGACCGTTCAGGACATTGCAAATGCCCTGGATGGCGTGCTTTCCAGTAAGGCCTCCAGTGCGGATGGCTCGATGACGGTCGAGTTTGACGAGGGCAAGGTCAGTGAAGCGGCCATCAAGTCGGCCATTTCGGCCAAAGGCTATCCTGCGACCTGATTGATGGGTTTGCGGCGTTTCAATGACGGGAGATCTGATGGGTCAGAATAATGGCAGGCCAGTTCGCATCGCGGTTTCTGGTGCGGCTGGACAAATCAGTTATTCCCTGTTGTTCAGGCTGATCAGTGGCGATCTTTTCGGGCCAAACCAACCCATTGCATTAAGCCTTCTTGAAGTCAGTGCAGTGGCACCACAACTCGAAGGCGTGGCGATGGAGCTTGAGGACTGTGCCTCGCCGTTGCTGGCTCAAATTGACTGCCACGATGATGCGGAAGCCGCTTTCAAGGATGCGGATGTGGTGTTTTTGGTCGGGGCTAGACCCCGAACCGCCGGCATGGAGCGGGGCGATCTTTTGGCGTGTAACGCCGAAATATTTTCCGCACAGGGTCGGGCGCTCAATCGGGTGGCCCAACGAGATGTGCGAGTCTTGATCGTCGGAAATCCCGTCAATACCAATACCCTGATCGCGCTTCGAAATGCCCCTGATCTGTCGCCTTTGAACTTCTCCGGCATGACGCGGTTGGATCATAATCGAGCGCTCAGCCTGTTGGCCCGAACCTTGAAATGTCGCAGTGACGAGGTCAGTGGTCTTACGATCTGGGGCAATCATTCCACAACCCAGTATCCCGATCTCCATCATGCCAAGGTCAGGGGGGAGTCTGCCTTGGGGCAAGTCTCACCGCAATGGTATGAAGAGGCATTGATTCCGACAATCCGACAACGGGGTGCGGAGATTATCCGTGTTCGCGGCAAGTCCAGTGCGGCATCTGGTGCCAACGCCGCTTTGTGCCAAATGCGTGATTGGATTTACGGCACCCCTGATGGCGGATGGACCAGCATGGCGGTGCTCAGTGATGGGCAGTATGGCGTGAGTCCTGGCCTTGTCTATTCTTTTCCGGTAGAGGTCAAGAACGGCGTGTGGCGCATCGTCGAGAATTTAGCGCTGGATCCTCGGGCTGAGGCGGGGATCCGTGCCAGTGAAATGGAATTGATCGCCGAGAGGGAGTTGATTCGGCATCTGTTGCCGAACTGATTCCCCGCTTCAGCGTGCTCGCACGGGGCTATTTTCAACCAGCAGGAATTCCAGCAGGGCCTTTTGGGCGTGCAGGCGATTTTCCGCTTCATCCCATACGACGCTTTGAGAGCCGTCGAGGACCTCCGCGCTGACTTCTTCGCCGCGATGAGCGGGAAGACAATGCATGAACAGGGCATTGCTGTCTGCAAGGGCCATCAGATCCTGAGTCACTTGAAAATCCTTGAAGGCAGCCACTCGACGAGCCTGTTCCTCCTCCTGTCCCATGCTGGCCCAGACGTCTGTGACGACCAGGTCTGCATTTCGCGCCGCCTCACGAGCGTCCCTGTGAATCGTCACGTGACCTTTGGCTTTGTTGAGGTATTCCTCCGATGGATCGTACCCTTCGGGGCAGGCCACTCTCAGTTCAAAGCCCAGCAACGCAGCCGATTCAATGTAGGAGTGGCACATGTTGTTGCCATCACCGATCCAGGCGACGGACTTCCCGGCAATATCGCCGCGATGTTCGAGATAGGTCTGCATGTCTGCCAGAAGTTGGCAGGGGTGACTCTGATCGGTCAAGCCGTTGATGACGGGAATGCCGGCGTATTCGGCAAAGATTTCGACCGTCCGGTGCGAGTTGGTCCTGAGCATGACGCAGTCGGTCATGCGGCCAATCACCCGTGCGGAGTCTTCAATCGGCTCGCCACGTCCCAGCTGGGTATCGCGGGGCGATAGGAAGATGGCGCCACCACCGAGTTGGATCATGCCGGCTTCAAAGGAAATTCGGGTCCGCGTCGACGATTTTTCGAACAGCATGGCCAGAACCTTGTTTTTCAGGGGTTCATAGCCTGATTTGATGGCCTTCAGCTCGATGGCGCGCGTGAGAAGACCACGATATTCGTCGGGGGTGAGATCGGTCAGGTTAACCAGATGGCGCAAGCTCATGGGAGTCTCCCGGGGGCAAGGTTTGCCGTAAATGCGGTGACCAGGCGGATGACGGCATCGCAAAGGATATTGAGCTCATCATCGGACAGGATAAGTGGAGGAAGCAGTCGGATGGTCCGGTCTGCGGTCACATTAATGAGTAGGCCTTCGGCAAGCGCCTGACTGGTCAGATCGCTGCAGGCGGTATCGAGTTCAATGCCGATCATGAGCCCTCTTCCGCGGATGTCGACGACGTGGGGATTGCCGGCCAGGCCTTCCCTGAATCGGTTCAATATCCGCTGCCCAAGATCCGCGGCGCGCTCAACCAGCTGCGCCTCCTCAATGATTTCGATGACGGTCAGGGCGGCACGGCAAGCCAGCGGGTTCCCGCCGAAGGTTGAGCCATGTTTGCCTGCAGTCAGAATGCCGGCGGCATCCCCGCCCGCAAGGCAGGCACCAATGGGGACTCCGTTTCCGAGTGCCTTGGCAAGCGTCAGGACATCCGGAATGATGTTTTCATGCTGAAAGCCAAACCAACGGCCGGTTCTGCCCATGCCGGATTGGACTTCGTCGAGCATCATCAACCACTGACGTTCACGGGTCAGTTGTCGGACGGCCGATAAATAGCCGATCTCGGGGGCTCTGACGCCACCTTCGCCCTGAACAGGCTCCAGCAGAACGGCGACGATGCTGGGGTCATCCAGGCGCTTCAGTGCTTCGATGTCGCCATAAGGAACGCGAATGAAGGTGTCAACCAAGGGCTCGAAGCCTTCCTGAACTTTCGGGTTACCGGTCGCACTCAGGGTAAAAAGGGTTCTGCCGTGGAAGCTCTGCTCCATGACCACGACTTTCGGGCGTTCAATGCCACGAAGATGGCCGTATTTTCTGGCAAGCTTGAGGGCGGCTTCATTGGCTTCGGCCCCTGAATTGCAGAAAAAAGCGTTTTCAAGGCCGCTGAGCTGGGTCAGTTTCTCAGCCAGCCTCTCTTGCAAGCCAATACCGTAGAGGTTGGACGTGTGGATCAGTTGGGTGGCCTGATCTGCAATGGCCTGAGCCAGTTTGGGATGAGCGTGTCCTAAACTGCATACCGCGATGCCGGAGATGGCATCGAGATAGCGGCGGTGGTCCTCGCTGAATAGCCAAGCGCCTTGACCGGAGACGAAGCTCACCGGCATTCGTGCATAGGTCGGCATCACTGAACTGTTCATGGGCCATTCCTCTGGAAATAAAAAAGGCAGTCTCGGGACTGCCCTTAAAATTTGAAACCGGAAATTATACCAGAGTCGGAATCTTGATGTGTCAATACCCGCGTACGGGTAAAGGTCATGAGGCGTTGCTAGATTTCGGCGAGGTTGCCGCGGTCCTCCAGCCAAACCTTGCGATCGCTTGCGCGCTTTTTGGCGAGCAGCATGTCCAGTTTTTCATGGGCCTGCTTTTCATCCTCCAAGGTTAACTGGATCAGTCGGCGGGTGTCAGGGTTCATCGTTGTTTCGCGTAATTGCGAGGGGTTCATTTCGCCAAGCCCCTTGAACCGCTGAACATTGACCTTCCCTCGGATTTTTTCTGCCTCGATGCGGTCAAGCACGCCCTTTTTCTCCGCCTCATCAAGGGCATAGAAAACCTGCTTGCCGACATCGATGCGATAGAGCGGGGGCATGGCCACGAAGACGTGTCCCGAGATCACCAGGGTTCTGAAATGACGAACAAACAGCGCGCAAAGCAGGGTGGCGATGTGGTTTCCGTCGGAATCGGCATCGGCCAGAATGCAAATCTTTCCATAACGAAGACCCGTCAGGTCATCGGAGCCGGGGTCAACACCGATGGCCACGCTGATGTCATGGACCTCCTGTGATGCCAGAACGCCCGTTGATTCAACTTCCCAAGTGTTCAGGATCTTGCCCCGAAGCGGCATGATGGCCTGATAATCCTTGTCTCGCGCCTGCTTTGCCGAGCCTCCGGCAGAATCACCTTCCACCAGGAATAGCTCAGTCAGTCCGAGATCCTGAGAGGCGCAGTCCGAGAGTTTGCCCGGTAGCTGCGGTCCTTGGGTGATTTTCTTTCGGGTGACCTGCCGGCTGGCCTTGAGTCGCCGCTGAGCGTTTTCGATGACGAATTCAGCCAGACGCTCGCCAATGGCGGGATGCTGGTTGAGCCAGAGACTAAAAGCATCCTTGGCCACGCCGGCGACAAAGGCGGCACATTCCCTCGAACTCAGCCGCTCCTTGGTTTGCCCGGAGAACTGGGGATCCAGCATTTTCAAGGAAAGCACGTAGTGGCAGGATTCCCAGACATCTTCCGGGGCAATCTTGATGCCTCGCGGCAGCAGGTTTCTGAATTCGCAAAATTCGCGGACGGCTTCAGTCAGCCCCGTTCGAAGACCGTTGACATGCGTGCCCCCCTGGGCAGTCGGAACGAGATTGACGTAACTTTCAGCGACCGGTTCCTGGGTGGACTGTGACCATACAACGGCCCATTCGACGGCCTCCGTGCGGCCTTCCATTCGGCCCACAAACGGGTCTTCGGGAAGGCATTCCGTCGTTCCAATGCGATCAATCAAATATTGAGGGAGTCCGTTCTCGAAGAGCCAGACCTCTTCTTCGCCTGAAGCTTCGTCACGCAGTGAGATTCTGAGTCCCGGGCAGAGAACGGCCTTGGCTCGAAGCAGGGCTTTCAGTCGCGGGACCGCGATCTTCGGGATATCGAAATAACGCGCTTCTGGCCAGAAGCGCACCGTGGTGCCGGTGTCTTTCTTGGCGGTGTTCCCGATCTCAGACAGGTTCCTAACCTTTTCTCCCCGGGCAAATCCAATGTCCCATACCTTGCCGTCTCGGCGGATTTCGACATCCAGTCGGTCGGAAAGTGCGTTGACCACAGACACGCCAACGCCATGAAGCCCGCCGGAGAATCCGTAGCTTTTGTTGGAGAATTTGCCGCCGGCATGGAGTTTGGTGAGGATGACCTCGACCCCCGAGATCCCTTCTTCGGGATGGAGGTCAACCGGCATGCCTCGCCCATTGTCTGAGACCTCAATGCCGCCATCGGCTCGCAAGGTCACTTCGATGTTCTTTGCAAAACCAGCGAGCGCTTCGTCAACACTGTTGTCGATAACTTCCTGAGCCAGGTGATTGGGTCGGGTCGTGTCGGTGTACATCCCGGGTCGCTTCCGGACGGGTTCCAATCCGGAGAGGACTTCAATGGAGGAGGCATCGTAGATCTGGTTCATGCGGGATCGTGCGTTCGCAATAAGTGAGGCGGTTTAGTCGCAGGTCTGATTGAGCGTACGACGACGATGTCGAAGAATGTAGAGAGATCCCGTCAGCAGGCAAAGGCCAATCGCACCTAGAACTGCTTCGTGGGAGTATTCGACGATCAATTGCTGCTCGGCGCCAATGAAATAGCCAATCCAGGAGAGGACGCTCACCCAGATTCCAGCCCCGATCAGAGTGTAGAGGCAGAATCTGAAGTGATTCATGCGCGCCAACCCTGCCGGGATCGATATCAGGTGTCTGACGACGGGCAGAAGCCGACCGATGAAAGTAGAGATCTCTCCGTGTTCCCGAAAGAATGCTTCGACGCGGTCAAAGTGCTCTTCCCTGATGAAAACATAGCGACCGTAACGAATAAGCAGAGGTCGTCCGAGCCACAGGGCGGCGAAATAATTGAGATAGGCTCCCGCGAGACTTCCGAGGGTACCGCTCAGGATGACCAGCGTCATATTCATTTGGCCTTGCTGAACCAGGTAGCCCGCCGGGGGCATGACCAGTTCGCTGGGGACCGGAAAAATGGAGCTTTCCATGGCCATCAGCAGAAAAATGCCGGGGTAACCGAGGGAACCAATGGTGTTCAGCAGCCAGGTAATCAGTTCGTGCATGTGCTTGCGTATGAAAGTCGATTAGCGTCAGTGAGTGAAGCCGTGGGTCATCGGATACCGACGGTCACGACCAAACGCTCTGGGGGTTACCTTGACGCCTGGGGGCGCCTGACGGCGCTTGTATTCGTTGCGGTCGACCATGCGCGCCACCCGCCTGACATCGTGTTCAGGCAGACCCGCCGCAATGATATCCGCGATCGACTGGTCGCGCTCGATGTAGCGCTCCAGAATCTCATCCAGAACCACATATGGAGGCAGGGAATCTTCGTCCCGTTGGTCCGGCCGGAGTTCTGCTGAAGGAGGGCGGGTCAGGACGCGTTCAGGAATGACGGGGGAAAGAGAGTTCCGATAATGTGAAAGCCGATAGACCAATAGCTTCGGGATATCCTTGAGTGGCGCAAAGCCTCCGGCCATGTCGCCGTAGAGGGTCGCATACCCGACACTCATTTCGCTCTTGTTGCCGGTAGTCAGGAGGATCTTTCCTTTCTTATTGGACAGGGCCATCAGGAGGATGCCGCGACAGCGGGCCTGAATGTTTTCCTCCGTCAGATCGTTGGGGAGTCCTTTAAAAAGAGGTTCTAACATTTCAAGAAACGTATGGA
This sequence comes from uncultured Methylococcus sp., assembly GCA_964344615.1. Classification (GTDB taxonomy): domain Bacteria; phylum Pseudomonadota; class Gammaproteobacteria; order Methylococcales; family Methylococcaceae; genus UBA6136. The sequence goes on along the minus strand of CAYFOC010000023.1, from coordinate 2,447 downwards.
ATGCCGGTTCAATGGGGAGGATGTGGGTCTGGCACGCTAGGGCTTGAGCTTCAAGAATCGCATCTTCATTGCTCATGTCCGCGGTGTACCTTGAGGGCATAAGAACCGCCTCCACCTGGTCCGAGCCCAGTGCATCTACGGCGAGCGCAAGCGTCAACGCCGAATCTACCCCCCCTGATAAGCCTAGGACGGCTCCTTTGAAGCCATTTTTGAGGGCGTAATCCCGAATGCCCGTGACTAAGGCTTGATAAATGCGTGCGTCCTCACCAAGGGGCGGTATGAGGTCTGTTGGGCAGAGCACAGGCTCTGTCCCGGCCTCGATTTCCACAAATCCCGAGTGCTCCTTAAATTCTGGGGCTTGGTAGCAGAGCTTGCCCCGTCGGTCGATGGCAAAAGAGGCGCCATCAAAAACCAGTTCGTCCTGACCTCCGACCAGATTGAGGTAGAGAATCGGCGTGTGCGTTGCGCATGCGCGCTCGGCAACCAAGGAATGGCGCTCTTCCAGTTTTCCGGCATGGAAGGGGGAAGCGTTAATGCTGACGATGACTTGAGCGCCATTCTCCACGGATTGTTCAATGGGGCCTTGGTGCCAGATGTCTTCACAGATCGTTACGCCAACTGTGATGCCATTTAATTCAAAAAGGCCTGGAGAGTGTCCTTCACTGAAATAGCGCTTTTCATCGAAAACACCGTAGTTTGGAAGGATCTGCTTTCGATAGACTTTGCAGATCTGGCCGTTTTGTAAAATAGCAGCGCTATTGAACAGTTGACCATTGCTCCTCTCTGGAAAGCCTACGATGGCCGTCATGTCCTGGGTGGCCCGTGCGATCACCCCGAGCGCATGGTCTACCTGATCCAGAAAGTCCTGGCGTAACAGGAGATCTTCGGGCGGATAGCCCGTCAACGAAAGCTCCGGGAAGACTACGAGGTCGGCGTTTTGTTGCCGGGCGTTTTGGAGGGTCTCCAGGATGTGGCGTTGATTCCCTTCCGTTTGGCCGACGATCGGATTGATCTGAGCCATGCATATGCGGAGCCGGTCTTTCATTCGGGGATTAAGGTTTGATAGCGAATTTCGGCAATAGTGTACTGCGCCATGCCTGAAGGTGTTGAAACCTGCACCGGATCATCAATTTCCTTCTTGAGAATGGCCCGAGCCATGGGCGAGTCGACGCTGATCCACCCCATATGGGGATCGATCTCATCGGCGCCTACGATTCGGTATTCAAACGTCTCGCCATCGTCATTTTCGAGGGTCACCCAGGCCCCAAAGAAGACGCGATCGCGATTCCCGGGCAATGTGGCGACAACCGTCAGATTTGGCAGGCGTTTTTGCAGGTAGCGAATGCGGCGGTCGATTTCGCGTAGCTCTTTCTTGCGATAAATGTATTCGGCGTTTTCAGAACGATCCCCTTCGGCCGCTGCTGCCGCAAGGTGCTTGGTGACATCCCCGCGCCGCTCCCATAATGATTTGAGCTCTCCTTCGAGACGTTTGGCGCCGTCCTGGGTGATATAGGGCGAGGATTTGGGGGGTGCGGGCCGCCAGCGAGACATGATGGATTCCGTTCAGTGAGCGATGAGTATATCGCGGTGGTGGGCTCCGGACCGGAAGATCCGTGGTCGGATGGCGGGCGAGCGTTAATGGGCCCTCGTGAAAGAAGCCTCAGAGACTTCGGGTGTGACCACCCTGTTCAATGACTTGCCGGATCAGCTCAATCATCGAGTGTGTCTGCATCTTGTGGAGCACTCGTTCGCGATGCTTTTCGACGGTTCTTTCGCTGATAAAAAGATTTTCGGCCACGATTCTGGTGGATTCGCCGGCAACTAGCCGATCAAGGATTTCCTTTTCCCTTCGTGTCAGCTGCGCAAGCTTCTCGTCAAACGCTTGATGGTCCTTGGCTTTCTCCCGGGTTTCACGATCCAGTCGCAGAGCATCTTGAACCCTTTCCAGAATGACCTGAGGGCTTGCGGGTTTTTCCAGGAAATCAAAAGCCCCTGACTTCATGGTCTGAACAGCCATGGAGATTTCACCATGTCCGGTGAGCATGATGGTCGGCAATCGGCAGCTGCTCTTGCGTAATTGTTCGAGCAATCGGATGCCTCCCATGCCCGGCATTCTGACATCCAGAATGAGGCACCCGGGCTGCTCTAGCCTGTCTGCCTCTATAAAGGCCTCAGCCGACTCGAAGACCTCGATCTTGAGACCGATAGATTCAATAAGCCAGCGGAGCGATGTGCGCATGTCGAGATCGTCGTCAACGATGAAAACGGTTTCTTCACTCACCTTTCTGCTCCTGAGATGGTAGTTCCACCACAAATTTGGTTCCTAGGGGGTCTGGGGTTGCGAAGATGACGCCGCCATGGGCTTCGACGATACCTTTGCAAATGGACAGACCAAGCCCCACGCCGGAATCTTTGGTGGAGTAAAAAGGTTCAAAAATGCGGTCAGC
>CAYFOC010000022.1:0-13726 GCA_964344615.1 uncultured Methylococcus sp. | reverse complement strand
CCATGACCTGAGTCGATGAAGACACGAAGGCCATGCGACTTGAACAGTCCAAGATAACTGTGGGTGGTCGACAGGAAACGATTGATGCTGACGTGCCCCTGGGTCATCATCGAATGAAAGACACCATCCATCCAGGTCGTTGAGGTCAGTGCCGATTCATCCGGATGAAAAAGGCCACCCGTCCGAAGCAGATGCCCGTGCGGACGCAACACGATCTCTTCCTTAGCCTTCAGGACGACGTGGGTCCTCTGGCCCGTGAAGAAAGAAAGAAGCCCCGAAGCACCGTGTTCTTCTTCCCGCCGGTCAGCGCCGAATGCGGCATTCAGTTCAGTCTCATTGAGCGCCAGAGCCGCGAGGACCGGAGCACTGTCGAAAAGGGTCCTTCCCGGTACGAAGCCGTTTTTCCCTCTGGGTATCGGTCCCAGGCCCTCGAAGAGATGAACCGCTTCATCAACGATGCGAAGATCAGAGGGAGAGGTAGCCTCGGGGTGATCGGCCTCGAACCAGCCAAAAAATCCCGCGCTGACGCTTTCACCCCCTTCCAGACGGAAGGCTTGATCCTGAATGGCAACGAGCGAATGTTCGTGTTGCAGCAGTACTCCCGGCAAACCTCCAGCAAGGCCTGGCGCCGGAAGATCATGACGTCCTTCAAGACCGTGGAACTGAAGTGCATCCGTTGCAAAACTTTGCGCCTGCCGCATAGACCCGATCATAGACCAGGGATAACGGCCCCCGACCGCCTGATTCTGACGACTCGCGACCACCCAGCCCTGCCCCGGATGAGCGAGAGGCTCATGGTCAACGTATTGACTGACGTAGTATTCGTTGAGACGAATGGCCCCATAAGGGGCAATGGCGAGATCCTGACAATGAATCAGGTCACACTCGAGAGGCGCTACGCCGGTGTTTTCGAGCTCAATCTGCCAACACCAAGCCGTACGATCCTGTGCGAGCACCAGACGAAGCGCATACCGAACGCTCTTCCACTCTCCCTCAGCCACGAATCCGTCATCAAGGAGAGCAAACCGACTGGGGCTCTCCGGGCCGAGGAGTGGCGTGGATAAAGGCTCGCTTCCGAGCTTCCTGAGATAGATATTCGCGAGGCCCGGTTCAACTTCGTTACCGGGAAAAAGTCCAATATCCACATCACCGCAAAAAAATCGCCGGAGGCTGCCGTTGCGATTGATTTCAAGGGAGAGCCCAGCGCCATTGCTGATGCGCGAAATGGGGCTATTAAGGTTCGGGGACATGAACACGCTCCTGGGAATTTGAGCCCTTGCGAACACCCCTCGGATCGGGGACCTTCGCAACGACTACGCCTTGTCAGGTTCAACGCGAAAAGAGCTGCGAAGTTCCCGAAGAAGTTCGAACGTAGTCCAGGGCAAACACGATGGGATCATGATAACCCCTTCAACCGAGGCAAACCATCGAATCAGGCGGGATTTCCGTCCACCTCGAACCATTGATCAAGCACCCGATGGGCCTCTTCAATTCCCTGATGCTTCAGCGCCGAAAAAATCGCAACGCTGACGGGATAGTCGGATCGCTTTTTCAAGGTATTGATCACGCGCTGGCGCGTATCCATGGCGCCACCCCGGCTGAGTTTGTCGGCCTTGGTCAAGGTCACATGAACCGGGAGCTCGAAATGTTCGCACCAGTCCAGCATGCGGAGATCAAAATCCGTCAGGGGATGACGAATATCCATGATCAGGAAAACGCCTTTCAAGCATTGTCGATGACTCAGAAAGCCTTCGATCATGGCCCCCCAGGTCTTTTGGATGGCCTCCGGAACCTTGGCGTACCCGTATCCCGGAAGATCGACGATTCGGCGGGTTCCATCAAGATCAAAGAAATTCAGGAGCTGGGTTCGACCCGGGGTCTTACTGACACGTGCGAGGTTGCGCTGCTGGGTCAGGATATTGATGCAGCTCGACTTGCCAGCATTTGAGCGACCGGCAAAGGCAACCTCGGACCCTTCATCGGGCGGCGCATTCTCGACGCGCGGCGCACTGGTCTGAAACTTAGCTCGCTGATAAAGGGGATTCAACACGGGAGACCTCAGGTTCTTCAGTCCTCAGGAGCATAGGTCCTGAGACAATCTTGTATACTCTTCGCGGCCCGGAACGGGGCACGTTTATCAGGCTAGAGTCTAACCCCAATTTGCAACGGACTCGCCTACCCCTGCACCAAAGAGTGAAGAAAATAGAGGAATCGGGAATGACGATCTTGAAGCACCTGACTGTCTTGGCCCTGCTGGGAACCGCCACGGCAACGTTCGCAGCTGGCGACCCGGTCGCCGGAGAAGAAAAGGCGGCCCTTTGCGCAGGATGCCACGGCGATGATGGCAATGCAGCGGCGCCGATCTTCCCCAAGCTCGCGGGTCAGCACAAGAACTTCCTCGTCAAACAGCTGCATGACTTCAAGTCCCAGAAGCGGGTTGAAGCCACCATGAACGCGATGGCAGAACCTCTGACTGACGAAGACATTCAGGATCTTGCAGCGTTCTATGCCAGCAAGAAAATCTCACCGGAAACAGCGGCGCACAACGCCAAGGGTGAAAGCCTTTACAAGGCCGGAAACCCCTCGGCAGGCATTCCTGCCTGTACCGGCTGCCACGGCCCCAACGGTCAGGGCAATCCCTCTGCAGGGTTCCCCTCACTGCATGGACAGTACGCAGCTTATCTGGAAAAAACGCTTGCCGACTTCAAGAGCGGCGAAAGAGCGAACGATGCAAACAACATGATGCGCCAGATCGCCAGCCACCTCAGCGAAGAAGACATGTCTGCCCTCGCAGATTATGCCTCCACCTTGAAGTAAAGCTGAATCTGTAGCCTCCAGGAAATCGACATGACAAAGACACTGACCAACGCCATCCTGTTCCTCGCCCTGCTGGTCGGAGGAATACAAACCGCGGTTCAGGCTGAAGAATTCAAGCCCGGCACCGACTATGACCTCATTAATCCACCTCAACCGACCGAAGATCCCAAGAAGGTCGAGGTCATCGAATTTTTCTGGTACGGCTGCCCCCATTGCCTGGAGTTTGAGCCTGATCTGAACGCGTGGCTGAAAACGAAGCCACAAAACGTTCTCTTCATCCGTCAGCCTGCCGTCTTCAATGATGTCTGGGCGGCCCATGCCAAGGCATTCTTTACGGCAGAAGCCCTGGGCGTCTCCGACAAGCTCCATGCGGATTTCTTCGATGCCATCCAGCACAAGAAGGAAAAGCTGACGACCGAGGAAGATCTCGCCAAATTCTTCGTGGCACATGGAGTCAGCGAAGATGACTTCCACAAGGCCTACAAGTCTTTCGCCGTGGACTCCAAGATGCGCCTCGCGGCGGCTACCGGTCCCCGCTATGGCATCACCGGAACCCCGTCACTGGTCGTGAACGGCAAGTATCTGATCAGCCCCGGCAAATCAAAATCATTCGGCCGGATGATCCAGATCGCGAATGCACTGATTGCGCAGGAATCCGGAAAAAAGAAATAAGCTTCACTGACTAGGGGTCAGTTTCGCATCGAGACGGAACAGGCCCCTTTCAGAATCCAGACCCTCCTCCCTCACCGCGAGATCGAAGATCTTGCGCTGGTATCCCTTCCATCCCCGATCATCGCGTACTCCCGCAGCCACTCGATAGTGACCCGCGGCAAGCCCCAGGTACGGTATCTCGAATACCCAGCTCCGCCCCCCAAACGCTGCCAAATCCGCTTCAGCCGAAGCCATCAAAAGCCCCGACGGTGTCCAGAACTGGATCACAAGCCGACTATTTTCCTGCGCAGGGCCAACGTCCCCACGAATCCGAATCGGTGACTCAGAGCTCACCAGAACGGTTTCTTCCCCAGCCTGCCCCTCAAGCATCAACTGGGCAAGCATTCCGCTGTGGTCAAAGTCTGCGGGCATTTCCGGAGCAATCCCCATAGGCTTGAGGTTTCGATCCAGAAATCCTGTTGCCTCATAGTAACGACGAAACATCGCATCCGTTTCGCCGACGCCAAGACATTCGCCTTCGAAAAGAAGAAGGCAACGATCTGCAATCTGGCGCACATTCATTTCAGAATGGGACACAAAAAGGATGGTGGTTCCAGAAGCCTTCAGCTCCTCCAACCGCTCCAGACATTTCATCTGGAAAGCGATGTCACCGACCGCCAGCACTTCATCGATCAGCAGAAGTTCCATGGGAACCGCTGTCGCAATAGCAAATTCGAGACGCGCATACATGCCGTCTGAATATTGCCGGACAGGCACATCCAGTGACTCCCTTAGCCCTGAGAACTGGGCAATCGGGTCCAACAACGCATCGGTTTCCCTTTTGTCGAAACCGAACTCCTGACATTTGGTGTAGATATTTTCACGCCCGGTCAGCATCGGCTGTAACCCGCCCCCAAGACGGATGAGCGGAGTGACATTGCCGCGCCGGATAATTTTCCCGGCCTCGGGACGAATGTCCCCGTTAATGATCTTGAGAAGGGTGCTCTTGCCCGCGCCATTTGGGCCAATGACGCCGATGCATTCGCCGCGACGTGCAGTCAGAAAAACGTCACGCAAAGCCCAAAATTCGGCTTCTCGCAACTTCGGAGCCTCCGCCCTTCCGATCACTCGACTCCCTAGATCGAGAAGTGCGTTGCGAAAGGCTCGACTGGGTGAACGACTGAACTTCTTGGCAAGCCCCTCGATCATCAAGACGCTTTCGGACATGACTGCCTTCCTGCCGTCGGCGCCAAGAATCAAACCGGGTGGGTCTCAGGCAAAACGGGCGTCTGTGGCGCCAGTAATTCCAGTGCCCGCTGGATGGACTCCGGTTCAAACGTCTCGCCGCCCGAGAGGCGCATGCCTTGGCGATAAAGCCGGCTCGCACCCACTTCATCCCGCCGGGCGAAAAGCACATCCCCCAGGATTTTTAACGCCTCAGGCAAAGGCTCAAGGCCAAGGCTGGTTCGCGCGAACTCAATGGCTCGCTCTTCCTGACCCGTTTTGAGGGCCAGACGCGCCAAGAGGCAAAAGAGAGCCGGATCCTCGCGGTGAGGCCCGAGCCATTCTTGTACGTGCTGCAATTGCTTCTGCGGATCATCGGCGTTGACTCGCCCATAAAGTTCCAGCAAGGCGGGTGTCCATTCACGGCCCAGTGCCAACCGCAATAACTCTTCCACCTCGTTACCGAAACCCGCCTCAATCATGCCCCGGCCGTAGGCCTCGATGATCTCTTCCTGCAACTGAACGTGATGGGGAATCCAGCGCCAGATTTCCCGAATCAGGGTGGCATCCCGCGTCATGGCCCGCTTATCGAGGAGTGAGCGATAAATCTTGAACTCAAGCGCCCGCAAGTCCGACTCGGGATAGAGCTTGGCCTCACGCAATGACGGCAGCAGATAATGAAGCGCTTCTTCATCCCGTAGCTGTTCATACGCCTGACGCAACATCCGAAGCACGAGGGGATGATTGGCCTGAGACCGGTTGATCTCGTTCAGCCCTTCCAACGCCTCAGCTTCCTCGTGGGTTTCAATCAGAAGTCCGGCTCGCAGCAACTGGGTCGCAAACTCAGCCTGGCTGCTCTGCTTGCGAGCCCGTTCCAGGTAATCCTCACGCTGCTCGGGAGCCCCGCGAATATGCGCTGCACGTGCCGCAACCAGATAGTTGATGAGGGGAACCCCACTATCGGCGGCATGACGAATCAGCGTCCGCTCCGCCTTGTCCCACTTGCCTTCAATCGTTTCAAGATAACCCTGCGCCAGGGCTTCTTCAGACCGCTTGAGCCGTTGCAACAGATTGCGCCTCTTGATCTGATCGGGGAGTCGTGCCGCCCGCCAGGTCAAAAAGATCGTGAGAAACAAGCCGATAAAGACGACGGATACAAATATAAGCACCACATAAAGTGACGTCTCAAGAACCCAGTCACCGAGACCAATGATGACGTAGCCGGCCTGTCCAGAAGCTGAAAGGTTCTGATAGATCCCGACAACGATACCGAGAATCAGGAAAAAGGCCGCCAGTGAAAAAACGATACGGCGCCTCACAGCCGCTCTCCTGAAGCTTCCTGAGGCGCTGCAGGCGCCTGCGTTTCCGGCGCAGCCGGGGCCGGTGTTGCTTCGGATGTTGGCGCGGCCGATCCTTCCTGCTTTGCAGGCTCTTTCGGCTTGGATTCCTGGGCCGCAGGAGCCGCAGGTGTTTCAGGGGCCTTCAAGGATTCCGCCTTGCTTTTGGCACCCTTGGCCCCCTTGGCTGGAGCCGGCGTCTCGGTCACCTGAGGAACGGGTTCCTTCGCGGTTTCAGGGGTCGGGGCCGCGTTACCCCGCTTGTTCAGTATGCGTTCCTCTGCTTCAAGCCGAAGCTTTTCGATATTCTGCAGCATGACGAGTGACTTGCTGATATCGGGGTACGCCACATTCAGGGAGTAATCGCTCAGCTTGGCGATTTCCTTCAGCATGTCACGCGTGATATCCACATTGGTATCAAAGTGCTCTTCGATCCATCGCGTCGCATCCTCAAGGCTTTCCCTGTAGAGGGTCTGATCATTTCGAAGCAGGGCGGCACGCGTTGTCTCAAGCTTTAGAATCAGGATCTGTTGCAGGGTATGTACCTGTTCCGGAGCCAGCATGGCTTCAACCCCGCGATCAACGCGGCGGACAGTCACCAACTCCTTGATTCCCTGCAAGGCATGGTCGACGGCATCGGCATCGGGATCCTGCGGGCCGGGATGAGCCTTCTCCTCAGCCTTCTGAACTTCGTGCTGCTTCAGGGTGCCTGCATGCGGCAGATGGGTCGGTAACTGAGGGACTTTTTTCTGCAACGCGATCAGATTGGCTGAAAGGCCGACCACGTCCAGCCCAACGACCTTCTTGAGTGAGGCCATTTCGCCGGCAAGCACTTCTCTGACTTTGAAGACCGCCGGATCCCCGCTCTCACGAAGTCGCTGATCCGCTGCCTCCATGGCAGCAAGAACTGATTTCACGTCGCCGATCAAATTGAGCTTCTGGTTGGCAACGCTTAACAGGTATTCCGCATCGGTGACCAAAAGATCGCCCCGGGTCTTGTTGAGCTGGCTCTGAATCTGCTGGATAGCCCCCGCAAGATCATTTCGGGTGGCACCGAGTTTCAGGTCAAGCTGCTCACTGTGTTCGGACAGTGCGCGCTCAATCTTGGCATCATCGGTGGCCGCCTGACTCTGCAGGGTCGAGATCTGGGCGTGGAGACTGGCCACCTCGCTCTGGACGGCAGTCAACTGATGCGTGACCTCCTGAACCTGCTGGGTCTTGTCGGAAATTTGCCCCCCCAGACCCTCCTGACGGGATCGAAGTTCCTGAAGCACAAACCATCCACCACCGGCCAGGACCAGCGTTCCGATCAGCATGAGGTAGCCGATCCAGGGGAAACCGCCCGATCGGCGGGCCTTAGGTTCGCGCTCGGCCTTCTTGTCCTTCTTTCCTTTTTTGGCGGCGGCTTCTGTGGGTTCAGCGTCCACCACGGTTTCAATCTCAGGCTCGCTCACTGGGGTCTCCTCAATCGGATCGGGTTCAGGCCCGATTTCATCGGGCTCCAGGGTTGGCGGTATGTCAGCATATTCCGGCTCGCTGGCCTCCAACTCAGGAGGCGTGGCATCTATCCCAGCTGTCGGGGCTGGGGCTAGCCGGAGGTTGAAAGGGGTTTGGCCGGTTTTGCGTGCGTAGGCCCACTGCCGTATCGCTTGTGCCAAGGCTTCGTCAGTCGGGGATTCGGCTTCCAGAACCGATGACCAACCCGCTTCGTGCGCAAGGCGGACCAGCCGGGGACCCGGCACCAGTAGCAGAGGGCGTGGAGTTCCCGCAAAATTCGGACCCTGCCAGAGGGTGGTGAGATGCGCGAGGGCCTCACCGCTGGTAATCAAAATAATGTCAGCCGAAAATCCATCGGCCGTCTGCCATTGATTCCCGACTATTTCCAGGGGAACGGGAACCCGGCGGTAAAGTTCTGCGACGAACACCTCTGCCCCCCGGGACTCCAGGGTCTCTCGCAAGAATTCTCGCCCCCCCTCGCCACGGACGATGAGAATGCGCTGTCCCTGAACCTCCGCAAGCCTTGCATCCTCCAAGAGACCTTCGCTGCTGAACTGGGATGGTACGAGATCAACACGGACCCCTTGGGTCTCCAATGCATCACGGGTGGCATCCCCGACCGCAGCAATACGGGTTTCAGGTAGTCGTAGCTCTCGCCATCCAGATACCTCAAGCGCCGCACGGACGGCATTGGTACTGATAAAAATAATCCAGTCCCAGCGCTCCGAGCCATTCAGGCGCTCAAGACCTGCGACGGCTTCCTGACTTGCTTCAATCGCCAGAAGAGGAATCAGCACCACCTCGGCACCGCCCTCTGCAAGGAGTTGCGAAAGACCCATGCCACGCCCTTCCGGACGGGTCAGAATGATCTTGCTACCGGTCAAGGGGCCAGCGGGCATATTCATGATGCGGCCAGAACGCGCTTGAGAATGGCATCGGCACCCGCATCCAGCAGGCGGCTTGCAAGGAGCCCCCCGAGGTCGCGCGCTTCACTTCGCGCCCCTTCGACTTCATCCATGACCCACGCCGTTCCATCAGGGTCAGCCACAATGCCGCGAAGACGTATCCCATTGGATCTCAACTCCGCATGGCCTGCGATAGGCACCTGACACCCACCATCCAGACGTGCATTGAAGGCACGTTCAGCCAGAACACAATCGGCCGTGTCCGGATGATGCAAAGGAAAAATCAACGCTTCGATGGCAGCATCACCACAGCGGCACTCAATGCCGATAGCGCCCTGACCTACGGCCGGGAGTGATGCTTCCGGGGCCAAGGCCTCGGTGATGCGATGCTCAAGACCCAATCGCTTGAGTCCCGCGGCAGCCAGGATGATGGCATCCAGACCCTCGGACTCCAGCTTTTCAAGGCGGGTGCCCACGTTGCCACGAAGGGCTGTAATACGCGCCCGCGGAAGCTTTCGACGCAACTGCGCCTGGCGCCGGAGACTTGACGTTCCAATCTTCGCATCTTCCGGGAGTTCAGCGAGCGAACGATACTTCAGGGAGACCAGAGCGTCCCTCGGATCCTCGCGCTCAAGAATGACAGGCAGGTAAAGACCCTCGGGAAAGTCCGCAGGGACATCTTTCATGGAATGCACGGCAATATCGGCACGGCCCTCAAGAAGACCTTGCTCCAGTTCCTTGACGAAAAGCCCCTTGCCGCCCACCTTGGCCAACGGCGCATCAAGAATCTGATCGCCGCGCGTCACCATCTTCACGAGTTCGACCCGCAATCCGGAATGGAGCGCCTCCAGACGTTCAGCCACATGTTCGGCCTGCCAGAGGGCCAAAGGACTCCTGCGAGTCGCGATCCGAACCACTTGCGACACTGCTAAACCCCGCTGAAATAAGCAAAAGTCTAGCAGATTGGGGAACAGTCTGGAGGATCGAAGATCGCTTCATTCGTGACGAAAAATGGTGCTAAAGCATTCCCCCTCGATGGCGGATGACCCGCGTTTGACAATCCCTATACGAATGCCCCCCCGCAATAATTGCCGGGGACATGGCCCTCTAGTATCCTTCAAGGTTTTCTGACGCATTTTGCCCCGCCCCATGGAAGAGAACTACCAGCCTGCCGACATCGAAGCCAAAACCCAGAAACTCTGGGAAGATCAGGCCGTTTTCCGTGCGGTCGAGGATCCCACACGCGAAAAATACTACTGCCTCTCGATGTTCCCCTATCCGAGTGGTCGTCTCCACATGGGACATGTCAGAAACTACACCATTGGCGATGTGATGGCCCGTTACCAGCGCATGCTGGGAAAGAACGTGTTGCAGCCAATGGGATGGGATGCCTTTGGGCTTCCCGCCGAGAACGCCGCCATGGGCAAGGGAGTCCACCCGGCTGACTGGACCTACGAAAACATCGCCTACATGAAGCGCCAGCTCAAGGAGCTGGGCTTTGGCTACGACTGGCAACGCGAAGTCGCAACCTGTTCCCCAGAATACTACCGCTGGGAACAATGGTTTTTCCTGAAGCTGCTCGAAAAGGATCTGGTCTACAAGAAGACCGCGCCGGTCAACTGGTGCCCGCATGACCACACTGTCCTTGCGAACGAGCAGGTGATCGACGGCTGTTGCTGGCGCTGCGACACCCCCGTGGTGCGGAAGGAAATCTCTCAGTGGTTCATGCGCATCACCGCCTATGCCGATGAACTCCTCACCGAACTGGATCAGCTGGAAGGCTGGCCGGAGCAGGTCCGGACCATGCAGGCCAACTGGATTGGCAAGAGCCACGGAGTCCGCTTTGCTTTCCCTTACACCCTTGAAGGGCAGGACGGAAAGCTTTGGGTGTATACGACCCGTGCCGATACGATCATGGGCGTTACGTTCTGCGTCGTGGCACCCGAGCACCCCCTCGCCGCCCATGCAGCGAAGGATCAGCCGGCCCTTGCGACCTTTATCCGCGAATGCGAACAAAGCGGTACCGCCGAAGCCGACATGGCGACGATGGAAAAGAAGGGCATGGATACCGGACTCAAGGTTCGGCACCCTCTGACCGGGACAGAAGTGCCCGTTTGGGTCGGCAATTACGTACTCATGAGTTACGGTGAAGGTGCCGTGATGGCCGTACCCGCTCATGACGAACGCGACTTCCATTTTGCACAGCGCTATGGCCTTGCCATCCGTCCCGTCATTGCTCGCAAGGATGGCCTTGAACCCTTCGACGATTCGGCCTGGCAAGAATGGTATGGCGACAAGACGGTTGGCATCTGCGTCAATTCAGGATCGTATGACGGTCTGGCCCATGCAGAGGCCATAGACGCCATCGCCAAGGATCTTGCTGCCAAGGACCTTGGCGAAAAGCAGACCAATTTCAGACTCCGCGACTGGGGCGTCTCCCGTCAACGGTACTGGGGATGCCCAGTGCCGGTGATTTACTGCGAAACCTGCGGGACCGTTCCTGTTCCCGACAAGGATCTGCCCGTACTCTTGCCGCGCGATGTCGATATCACCGGCGTCGGTTCTCCGCTGAGCCGTCTGGATGACTTCGTCAATGTTGCCTGCCCCTGCTGCGGCAAACCCGCTCAGCGCGAGACAGATACCTTTGACACCTTCATGGAGTCGTCCTGGTATTTTGCCCGCTACACCTCAGCCGATAACGCCGAGGCCATGCTGGACGAAAGGGCCAACTACTGGCTGCCGGTCGATCAATATATCGGCGGCATCGAGCATGCGATTCTCCACCTCCTCTACGCCCGCTTCTACCACAAGCTGCTTCGGGATGCGGGGCTGATCAAGACCCGGGAACCCTTTGCCAACCTGCTGACCCAGGGCATGGTGGTTGCTCCGACGTTCTTCCGGGACCTTGATGGCCGAAAGCAGTACGTGGGGCCGGATGACGTCGATGTCACGACCGACGACAAGGGACGGATCACCGAGGCCCGATTGAAGACTGATGGCTTGCCGGTCAAGGTCGGCGGCACCGAAAAAATGTCCAAGTCCAAGAACAACGGGGTGGATCCTGAGCATCTGGTCACTCGCTATGGGGCCGATACCGTCAGATTGTTCACCATGTTTGCAGCGCCTCCCGATCAGTCCCTGGAGTGGTCTGATTCCGGTGTTGAAGGAGGCTTCCGCTTCCTCCGCCGACTCTGGAGACAGGTCGCTCAGCACGTGGCAACAGGTATTCCAGAGGGAACGCGCACCACAGACTACAACGAGCCTCAAAAACTGATCCGGCGTCAGGTTCACGAAACGCTCAGAAAGGTGACGGATGACATGGGCCGACGCTTTACCTTCAACACGGCCATTGCGGCCAACATGGAGCTTTTGAACGCGTTGGCAAAATATGATGACGCCAGCGATACCGGTCGCTGGATTCGCCAGGAAGCCTTCGAACTCGTTACCCTGATGCTGCAACCCATCGTGCCGCACATCGCTCAAACGCTATGGGAATCACTGGGTCACAGCGGCATCGTCGCAACGGCCCCTTGGCCGAAAGTCGATGAATCCGCTCTGGTGCAGGATGCCATTGAGATGGTCGTACAGGTCAACGGCAAGCTTCGTGGAAAAATCACGGTACCTGTCGGGGCTGATCGGGAGGCCATCCAGACGTTCGCACTTGCCGATGAGACCGTCCAGCGTTTTGTCGAGGGACAGACTCCCAAGAAAGTGATCGTAGTGCCTGGAAAATTGGTCAACATCGTGGTCTAGCCATGGCGCGGCTCCCGCTTCTGCTTCTGCTGTGTCTGCTTTCAGCCTGCGGCTTCCACCTGCGCGGGGGCGTACCCGATTCGCTGGTCGGAAAGTCCATCGGTATCAATGGGTTGGCTCAAGGCACTAATCTCTACAAGCTTTTCTCTGCGCGCCTGAAGGCTGCCGGCGGCAAGGTCGCCGAGAAAAATTCTGATGCCATCGCGGTAATCACCTTCAAAAAGCAGCGGCATGTCCGCCGATCGATCACATTGAATGCCGTGGGTCGCGCCAACATGTTCAATCTGATCTACGTCGTGGTTTATCAGGTCCGGGACAACAAGGGCAGACCCATCAGCCCTCTGCGGGAAATCGCGATCCAACGTGAGTACTTCAATACCCAGTACTCCCCGCTCAGTATGGGCTTTGAAGAACAGACCTACCGCCAGGAAATGGAGACCGAAGCCTCCGCGGTCCTGATGCGCCAGGTGATCTCGATCATCGAGAACCCAACACCCATCCCGGAGAACAAGCAAGCGGACGAACCCACGAAGACCGATGACGCATCCGAGTCATCAGACAAGGATAGCTCCGACAGCCACCCTGAGAAACAGTGAAAATCCGGGCCGACCAGCTAGGACCCCTGCTTCGAAAACCCCTGCCCTTCGCTTTCATATTGAGCGGCGAAGAGCCCCTTCAGATGGGCGAGTGCGCGGATGCGATCCGAGCTGCTGCCCGGGAGCAGGGGTTTCTGGATCGCGAAGTCATGGACAGTGAAATTGGTTTTGACTGGGCGAATGTCAGAATGTCAGCCCGGGAACGCTCCCTCTTTGGGGATCGCAGAATTCTTGAAATCCGACTTTCGCAAAAACCCGATCGAGAGGGTCAGGCCGTACTTTCGAGCTTGGCACAGGATCCTTCCGATGAAATCCTGATCATCCTCCATCTTCCAAAATTGACGGCCAAGGAACAGCAGGTAGGCTGGTTTCAGAAACTTGAGACCGCTGGCATCCATGTCCAGATCTGGCCACTGGAGGGTGATCGGTTGCTGCGATGGCTCGATCATCGCCTCAATAGCCGTGGGCTTTTGGCAGACCAATCAGGCATTCGCTTGCTTGCCGCTCGAGTCGAAGGCAATCTTCTCGCCGCAGCTCAGGAAATCGAGAAGCTTAAAATCCTTCACGGAAGCGGCCAACTCACGGATGGCATGATTCGGGATGCCGTTGCTGACAACTCCCGATACGATGTGTTCGATCTTGCCGAGGAAGTCTTAGCGGGACACCTCGGACGGATGCGAAGAATCCTGAAGGGACTGAAAAGCGAAGGCATAGCGCCTCAGGTTGCACTCTGGTCCGTAACGCGCGAACTCCGATTGGCAAATCGTTTGAAACAAGAGCTGGCTGAAGGCAAGAATTTCGAGACGTTGGCCAACAGCCACCGTCTGTGGGATCGCCATAAAACTGCGATGCAATCCGCCCTGAATCGCCTCAGCATTCATGCCATCCGGGATGCGTTGATCCTCGCCGCGGAAACTGATCGAATCGGCAAGGGGATCTCGGCGGG
>CAYFOC010000021.1:0-13796 GCA_964344615.1 uncultured Methylococcus sp. | reverse complement strand
CCATCATCCTCGGTCGTAAGGCCGTAATCCCCAGATACAAAACTCTCGTCTACGACGGTATATCCGGGAGGTAGTCTTGGAATTGCGAACCGCGCAGTAACCGCAGCGTCATGCCTGGCCTTGAATTCGATTCTGGCCTCGACAGTCCAAACGTCTGACTTTTCTGTGGGTAAAAGCGGCAACCCAAGCCTTGTGACCTTGAACCAACAAATGCTGATGCCGATGAGAACCAGCAGTAATGAAAGGATTTTAACGTGAAGGCCGCGCAACTGGCTGTCTCCCGGAAGTACTCAATGACCGCTGGCCGTTATGGCTTTCCCTTAGGATCACTCGAAGCACATCGATCGAGATCCCCGTTGAAAAGGAACGTCTCACCTGCATCTACCAGAGCTACATTTTCCAGGAAGCTTCGGCCCAACAGGATGGGATAGTTGAAATTACTCCGGTCATTCAAAGTGAATTCCGTCTCGAAGATCTGCCCATTCTTGCAGATCGCCAAAGAAACGACATCTCGGGTTGAAGAACTGGCCTGCCTTTCCTTGATGACGGCCGTTCTCACGAGTGGCCTTTCAAGCGTTATGGTGGAATCACCATGTTCGGGCTGAAACTTGAAACGCACCCACTCCTGGCCTTCCTTCGTAAAGTGCTCAACACTCCGAGCATGAACCGATGAGGTTTTCGCACCCGTATCGAGCTTGGCTACTACACGAACATTTGACGGAAGCAGAAAGACTGTCTCCAGCCAGCCCATGATGATTTTTTGTCGCGGCGTGCTGACCGGATGCGTCTCGGCCGCCACTCCGACCTGGGAGACAAGAAGACAGATAAGGAAAACCCGTGCCATACAACCCACCAGAAACGACTTTAACGTAGCAGCGATGGAGTACGACACGGGCTTAATGCTATGCGTCTTGTTGTGGAGCGCCGTTAGTCTTGCGGAATGGTCAGGCCTTTCTTCTGACTGGCGTAGTAGGCGGCAACATCAAGCATATCTTCATCTGACAGCGTGAATGCAAACCCCATCATGATCGGGTTGGTTCTTGCGCCTGACTTGTAGTCCTTCAGGGCACGGATGAGGTAACTCTCATACTGGCCAGCCAAACGGGGGAACATGTCATTCTCAGTATTCCCATCCTCGGTATGACAACTGGCACACGCCGAAGCCTTGCTCTTGCCAGCAACAGGGTTACCCTTAACCGGTGTTGCCGAATTCATGCCACGGAATTTAGAAACATATGCCGCGATATCATCCATATCCTGATCAGACAGGCTATCAGCATTGCCCTTCATGCTTCCGTGCTTGCGAGCACCGTCCTGATAGTCACGCAGAGCCGCCACAACATAACCAGCGTGCTGACCGCCGATGCGTGGAACATGATAGGTGGGGTATGCATTGGTATAGCCTGGCGATGAATGGCAACCCGCACAGGTATAGAACTTTTTCTTTCCGGCTTCGGCATCGCCGTTTGCCTGTGCTGAGAATGTGCCCACCGAAAGCACGCCGGCCATAAGAGCCACGATTACCTTTTTCATTGGATTAGCTCCGAGATTCCTGCTTGAGTACTGGGGTGTGATGCTGGTAGCGATCACCCCGATCCTTTCATATCCTTCGCATTCTCACGTTGCCCTCGCCCCCATCCGAGCATGGGCAACCCATGAGAATTTACTGACTCAATGCCTGCTTGAGGGCTTCCTCAACTTCGCTGGCATCAATCACTGGCTCATCGACATCCTCAGGAGATTCTTCTTGAAGTGCCCTGAGCTTCCGATCCTGATGATAGGCAAGACCCGTACCCGCAGGAATGAGTCGACCTACAATCACATTTTCCTTAAGACCCAGCAACTTGTCGCTGGACCCACGTATTGCCGCCTCGGTGAGAACACGAGTCGTTTCCTGGAACGAAGCCGCAGAAATGAACGATTCCGTCGAGAGCGATGCCTTGGTAATACCCAGCAACATCGGCTCGTAGCACGCAGGGATTTTCCCTTCGGCCTCGACGCGATCATTTTCCTCGTGGTAACGAGCGCGATCCACCTGCTCACCGCGCAAGAACAGTGTATCGCCCGGATCGGTAATTTCGACCTTACGCAACATCTGTCGAATAATAACTTCGATGTGCTTGTCGTTGATCTTAACACCCTGCAGACGATATACGTCCTGAATTTCCTTGACCAAATAGGAGGACAGTTCAGCTACGCCACGGAGTCGCAGAATATCGTGTGGCGTCAGATCGCCTTCAGCGATGGTTTCACCCTGCTCTACGTGCTCACCTTCGAACACCGTAATATGACGCCACTTTGGAATCAGCACTTCATGCTGAGCATTCTGAGCATCTGTCACGATAACGCGGCGCTTGCCCTTGGTTTCCTTACCAAAGCTGATGGTACCTGTCGCTTCCGCAAGGATCGCCGGATCCTTGGTCTTACGGGCTTCGAACAAGTCAGCAACACGCGGAAGACCACCCGTAATGTCACGGGTCTTACTGGATTCCTGAGGGATACGAGCCAGTACGTCACCGACCTGCACCAGACCGCCATCATGAATACCGATAATAGCGCCGGCGGGTAGGAAGTACTGAGCAACAATCTCCGTTGACGGGATAAAGATGTCGTTTCCGTTTTCGTCGACGAGCTTAACCATCGGACGAAGGTCCTTACCGGAACCCGCACGCTGCTTGGGATCGATGACAACCATCGAGCTCAAACCCGTGACTTCGTCCGACTGTTCACGGACCGTAACACCTTCGATGAAGTCAACAAGACGGGCATAACCCTGCACTTCGGTGACAACGGGGTGAGTATGTGGATCCCAGCTCACAATGACCTGACCAGCCTTGACCCGGTCCCCTTCCTTCACCGTAGATACGGCACCGTAAGGAATCTTGTAGCGCTCACGTTCGCGACCATGTTCGTCAATCACACTGACTTCGCCTGAGCGTGAAACAGCAACGAGGTTGCTATCTTTATTGATGACGGTCTTGATGTTATTGAGCTTGATCGTGCCCGCAGACTTTACTTCGACGTTACTGATCGCCGCAGATCGTGATGCAGCACCACCAATGTGGAACGTACGCATCGTCAGCTGAGTACCCGGTTCACCGATGGACTGCGCTGCGATAACACCGATTGCTTCGCCATGATTGACGAGATGCCCGCGACCCAGATCACGGCCATAGCAAGCGGCGCAAACGCCGTAGCGTGTCTTACAGGTAATGACTGACCGGACGCGAACGTTATCAACGCTGTGCTCCTCAAGAAGAGCAACAGCCGCTTCATCAAGCATTGCACCGGCACTCAAGATCAATTCTTGGCTAGCAGGATTCAGAACATCCTCTGCCACGACACGACCCAGTACTCGTTCAGCCAAAGGCTCGACAACGTCACCGCCTTCGATGAGCGGACTCATCAGAAGACCCTCAACAGTTCCGCAATCATCTTCAGTGATTACAAGATCCTGGGCGACGTCGACCAATCGACGCGTCAGGTAACCTGAGTTAGCCGTTTTCAACGCGGTATCGGCAAGGCCCTTACGTGCCCCGTGGGTGGAGATAAAGTACTGAAGTACGTCGAGGCCTTCGCGGAAGTTAGCCGTAATCGGCGTTTCAATGATCGAGCCGTCTGGCTTTGCCATCAGTCCGCGCATACCCGCCAACTGACGAATCTGGGCTGCTGAGCCTCGAGCACCTGAATCCGCCATCATGAAGACCGAGTTGAAGGATTTCTGCTCTCGCGTGCTTCCATCTGCCAACAGAACATCTTCGGTTCCGAGGCCTTCCATCATCACCTTGGCAACCTGATCGTTCGCATGTGACCAGATGTCGACAACCTTGTTGTAGCGTTCGCCATCCGTGACCAGGCCCGATGCGTACTGGTTCTGGATTTCCTTAACTTCAGCCTCTGCCGCAACAATGATTTCTTCCTTGCGGTCAGGAATCGCCATGTCATCCACGCCGAAAGAAACACCTGCGCGCGTCGCATTCTGGAAACCGAGGTACATCAACTTGTCGGCAAAAACGACGGATGCCTTAATTCCCAAGCTACGGTATGACTGATTGATCAGACGAGAAATTGCCTTCTTCGTCATGTCAACGTTCACCATCTCAAACGGCAAACCCTCTGGAACGATCGTCCAGATGATGGCTCGTCCAGCGGTGGTTTCTACTCTGCGAAGATGAACCTCTCTCGTACCATCTTCATGAATCACCGTCTCATTCAGTCGAACGGTAATCTTCGCCTGAATATCGATAACCCTGTTGTTCAGCGCGCGCTGGACTTCGTCCACATCGCTGAAAATCATTCCTGAACCCTTCGCATCGAGGCGTTCGCGACTCATGTAATAGAGCCCCAGAACCACGTCCTGCGTTGGATTGATGATCGGCTCACCGTTTGCGGGCGACAGGATGTTGTTCGTAGCCATCATCAACGTACGCGCTTCAAGCTGGGCTTCAAGCGATAACGGGACGTGGACGGCCATCTGGTCACCGTCGAAGTCCGCATTGAATGCGCTACAAACCAACGGATGCAACTGGATGGCCTTGCCTTCAACCAGAGTAGGTTCGAATGCCTGAATACCCAGACGATGGAGTGTCGGAGCGCGGTTCAGCATGACTGGATGCTCGCGAATGACTTCGTCGAGGATATCCCAGACTTCCGGGCTTTCCTTTTCGACCATCTTCTTCGCGGCCTTGATGGTGGTCGCGAGGCCGCGGAATTGCAGCTTGCTGAAGATAAAGGGCTTGAATAATTCAAGCGCCATCTTCTTGGGAAGACCGCACTGATGCAGCTTGAGGGTTGGACCTACTACGATAACTGATCGACCCGAGTAATCGACTCGCTTACCCAGAAGATTCTGACGGAAGCGACCCTGCTTACCCTTGATCATATCGGCTAGGGATTTCAGCGGGCGCTTGTTAGAACCCGTGATCGCACGTCCGCGGCGACCATTGTCCAACAGCGCGTCTACGGATTCCTGAAGCATGCGCTTCTCGTTACGCACGATGATGTCGGGCGCATTGAGATCCAGCAGTCTCTTCAGACGGTTATTACGATTGATGACGCGGCGGTACAGATCATTGAGATCCGAGGTTGCAAAACGTCCACCGTCCAAGGGAACCAACGGACGCAATTCCGGAGGCAAAACCGGCAGGACGGTCAAAATCATCCATTCCGGCCTATTGCTGGAAGTGATCAATGACTCAATTGCCTTCAGGCGCTTGGTGTATTTCTTGATCTTGGTTTCCGAATTGGTCCCCTCGATACCTTCACGCAGCATCTCAACTTCATGAGCCAGATCCATGGTGCGAAGCAGTTCATGGATCGCTTCGGCACCCATCTTTGCTACGAAATCTTCACCATACTGCTGCGATGCTTCGTAGAACTCCTCTTCATTGAGAAGACGTCCGCGCTCCAGAGGCGTCTGCATCGGATCGATGATTACATAGGATTCGAAATAGAGGACGCGCTCGATCTCGCGCAACGTCATATCGAGCAACAACGCGATACGGGATGGCAGTGACTTGAGGAACCAAATATGCGCTACGGGACTTGCGAGTTCGATGTGACCCATGCGCTCACGGCGCACCTTTGAGAGGGTTACCTCTACACCACACTTTTCGCAGATGACACCACGGTGCTTCAGACGCTTGTATTTTCCGCAGAGGCACTCGTAATCGCTGACCGGCCCAAAGATCTTGGCGCAGAACAGTCCATCGCGTTCAGGCTTGAACGTCCGATAGTTAATGGTCTCGGGCTTCTTAACCTCACCATAGGACCAAGAACGAATCATTTCCGGAGAAGCAAGGCTAATCCTGATATTGTCGAAGTCCTCGACCTGATTCTGACGCTTCAAATAACTAATTAGATCTTTCACTGATCATCTCCTAAATCTGGAACATTGCAGCCCCGGGGTTTAGCGCACCCCGGTTGGCGCAAGCGAACGTCTTATTCCTGTTCTAGCTCGATATTGATACCAAGCGATCGGATTTCCTTGATCAACACGTTAAAGGATTCGGGCATCGCAGCCTCCATCCGATGATCACCGTCCACAATGTTCTTGTAGATCTTCGTTCTTCCCGTTACGTCGTCCGACTTTACGGTGAGCATTTCCTGGAGCGTATAGGCAGCACCATAGGCTTGAAGCGCCCAGACTTCCATTTCCCCAAACCGCTGTCCACCAAACTGTGCCTTACCACCCAACGGCTGCTGGGTAACCAGACTGTATGGCCCTGTAGAGCGGGCATGCATCTTGTCATCGACAAGGTGGTTCAGCTTGAGCATGTACATGCAGCCAACCGTGACGTCACGCTCGAATGCTTCACCTGTACGACCATCAAACAACCGGGTCTGTCCACTCTCTGGAAGACCTGCGAGTCGCAACATTGCCTTGATGTCCTTCTCGCTGGCACCATCGAATACCGGGGTTGCCATTGGCACACCGCGACGCAGGTTATTTGCCAGTTCGATGATTTCTTCATCATTGAGAAGACTCAAATCCTCCGTCCGACCAGAGGTGTTGTATACCTCATGAAGGAACTTTCGGACCTCATCGACTTTCGACTTTGCCTCCAGCATCTGGCCAATCTTGAGCCCCAAACCACGTGCAGCCCAACCCAGATGGGTTTCCAGTACCTGACCGACGTTCATACGCGAAGGTACGCCGAGAGGATTCAGAACGATATCAACTGGCGTGCCATCTGCACTGAAAGGCATGTCTTCAACCGGAACAATCTGGGAGATAACACCCTTGTTACCGTGGCGTCCGGCCATTTTGTCACCCGGCTGGATCCGACGCTTGACCGCAAGATAGACCTTAACCATCTTAAGGACACCCGGTGGCAGATCATCGCCGATGGCAATCTTCCGCTTCTTCTCTTCGAGACGCTTTGCCATTTCTTCGCGCTGCTGAGCAATCTGCTCTGCGATCTTTTCCAGCTGAAGATTGACATCATCATCCTTAAGGCGAATTTCCAACCATTGGGACGGCTTGATGCTCTCGAGATAATCCTGCGTGACCTCGGTGCCTGACTTGAGCTTGGAAGGACCAGACTGTGCCGTCTTACCCAACACCATGGTTTCTACGCGCTGGTAGAAATCCTGCTCAATGATGCGCAACTGGTCGTTGAGATCCTTCTTGACCCGTTCGATTTCAGCTTGCTCAATCTGTCTCGCACGTTCGTCCTTCTTCACCCCATCTCGAGTAAAGACTTGGACATCGATCACGGTACCATCCATACCGGAAGGCACACGCAGGGAAGTATCCTTAACGTCTGAGGCTTTTTCACCGAAGATGGCACGCAGCAACTTCTCTTCTGGTGTCAGCTGCGTTTCGCCCTTTGGCGTCACTTTGCCGACTAGAATGTCGCCCGCCTTTACTTCGGCTCCAATGTATACGATCCCGGATTCATCCAGCTTAGCCAGCGCGGCTTCACCCACATTCGGGATGTCCGCCGTGATTTCTTCTGGCCCAAGCTTCGTATCACGGGCTACGCAGGACTTTTCTTCGATATGGATCGTCGTGAAACGATCTTCCTGAACCACACGCTCGGAAATCAGGATGGAGTCTTCGAAGTTGTAACCGTTCCAGGGCATGAACGCGACCAGGAGATTCTGGCCCAGTGCAAGCTCACCCATATCGGTTGAAGGCCCATCCGCGAGGATGTCGCCCTTGGCAACCCGATCACCCGGACGCACCAGAGGTTTCTGGTTGATACACGTGTTCTGGTTCGAGCGGGTGTACTTGGTCAGGTTATAGATATCAACACCTGGCACACCGGTTTCAGTTTCGTTGTCATTAACGCGAACAACGATTCGGCTGGAATCCAAAAACTCGATCGTACCGCCGCGCTTTGCGACAACGGTTACCCCGGAATCGCGCGCAACAATTCGCTCCATCCCCGTACCAACCAAGGGCTTTTCTGTACGAAGAGTTGGAACGGCCTGGCGTTGCATGTTAGAGCCCATCAACGCGCGGTTCGCGTCATCGTGCTCAAGGAAAGGAATCAGAGAGGCCGCAACCGAGACGATCTGCTTTGAAGATACGTCCATGTAGTTGATTTGTTCAGCGGTAGAAAGCGTGAACTCATCTTTATGGCGGCAAGAGACCAAATCATCAACAAGCCTTCCGCTTGCATCGACGCGGGCACTAGCCTGCGCGATGAAATACTTTCCTTCCTCAATGGCGGAAAGATATTCGATTTCATCGGTTACGACGCTGTTCGTCACCTTCCGGTAAGGCGTCTCAAGGAAACCATACTGATTGGTTCTTGCGTACACCGACAACGAATTGATCAGACCGATGTTCGGCCCTTCAGGCGTTTCAATCGGGCAAACACGACCGTAGTGGGTCGTATGTACGTCTCGAACTTCGAATCCGGCACGCTCACGCGCCAAACCACCCGGTCCCAATGCAGATACACGGCGCTTGTGCGTAACCTCAGACAACGGATTGTTCTGATCCATGAACTGAGACAGCTGACTGGAACCGAAGAATTCCTTGATCGATGCTGCAACGGGCTTAGCGTTGATGATTTCCTGAGGCATCAGGTTTTCTGCATCAGCCAGTGAGAGACGTTCTTTCACGGCGCGCTCGACGCGGACAAGACCCAGTCGGAACTGGTTTTCAACCATTTCACCAACCGAACGAACACGACGATTGCCAAGATGATCGATGTCATCAACTGTGCCGTGACCGTTACGGATATTGATGAGCTCTCTCAGCACATCAATGATGTCTTCCTTGGTGAGGACACCAGTACCGGTCACCTCAGGACGACCCAAGCGGCGATTGAACTTCATTCGGCCGACGGCTGACAAGTCATAGCGGTCTGCCGAGAAGAACAGATTGTCGAATAGCGTATGCGCGGCTTCTTTCGCTGGCGGCTCGCCAGGACGCATCATGCGATAGATCTCAACCAGCGCATCGAGCTGCGTCTCGGTTGAATCGATCCGCATCGCATTCGAAATATAAGGACCCCGATCCAGATCGTTGACGAAGAGAGTATCTACCGATTCAACTCCCGAGGCAGCCAGACGTCCGATCAGGTCGTCGGTCAGTTCATCATTGACCTTGGCGATCAGCTCTCCGGTATCAGCCGCAACGATGTTGTTCGCAAGAATCTTACCGATCAGGTAATCGCGTGGAACGTCAAGAACAGTAATACCTGCCTTTTCGATCTGACGAATGTGGCGCGCCGTAATTCTCTGGCCCTTTTCAATCAGAACCTTTCCATCAACGCTGATGTCAAAACTAGAGATGTCACCACGGAGACGCTCCGCGATCAGCTCAAGCTGAACAGACTCGCCCTTGATGAGGAAGCGATTGGTTTCAAAGAACTGAGTAACGATCTGCTCATTATCGAAGCCAAGCGCTCTCAGAAGGACCGTTGCAGGAAGCTTTCTGCGGCGATCGATTCGTACATAGACGCAGTCTTTATGATCAAACTCAAAATCAAGCCACGATCCACGGTAAGGGATGATGCGGGCATTGAAAAGGAGCTTTCCAGACGAGTGGGTTTTACCACGGTCATGATCAAAAAACACGCCAGGGGAGCGGTGGAGCTGCGATACGATAACGCGCTCCGTTCCATTGATGACGAACGTCCCCGTATCTGTCATGAGCGGAATTTCGCCCATGTAGATTTCCTGACGCTTGACCTCCTTTACAACCTTCGCTGATGCAGGTGATTCCTTATCATAAAGAATCAGCTGAACAAGAACGCGCAATGGGGCTGCATAGTTTGCGCCGCGCTGTTGGCATTCCTTTACATCGAAAGTAGGTTCGCCCAACCAGTAGTCGACATATTCCAATACGGCATGTCCTGAGTGGCTCGTAATAGGGAATACGGAGCGAAGCGCGGCATGCAAGCCTTCGTCGAGGCGTTGAGCCAGCGGCGTGTCGGTTTGCAAAAAGCGCTTGTAGGAATCAACCTGTGTCGTCAACAGGTAGGGCACATCGAGTACATCTCGACGTTTGCCAAAGCTGTTGCGGATGCGTTTCTTCTCGGTGAAAGAATAGGCCATATCAATTCCTTACCTGATGGTGCTGAGCGTTTTACTGAGGTCTTGCGAGGCGGATTAACCCCCTCGCACTGCCATCCCTTGTGCGCCAGAGCGGATGCTCATGGCGGAAATTCCTATTTGTGTTTTACGGAACACAATTCCGGGCGCATACAGCGCCAAAAGGCCGGCAGCTAGGCTGCCAGCCTCAATGCTGACTTGTCAGTCTGGCGAGTCGATCAATTACTTGATATCGACAGTTGCACCAGCCTCAACGAGCTGCTTCTTGACGTCTTCAGCTTCAGCCTTGCTGACGCCTTCCTTAACGGTTGCAGGTACGCCTTCAACCATGTCCTTAGCTTCCTTAAGACCCAGACCGGTTACACCACGGATAACCTTGATCACGTTGACCTTGTTGTCACCGAAGCCGGTCATAACAACGTCGAACTCGGTCTTTTCTTCAGCGGCAGCAGCGCCACCAGCAGCCGGAGCAGCCGCAACAGCTACAGGAGCTGCAGCAGTAACGCCAAACTTTTCTTCCATTGCAGAGATGAGGTCAACAACCTCAAGTACTGTCAGGTTAGAAATCGCTTCAAGAATGTCTTCTTTTGAAATTGCCATCGAATTTCTCCAATATTTTTTGTTTAGGTAGAAACGGCCAGCTTATGCTGCCTGCTTCTGATCCCGAATAGCTGCAACGGTGCGGACCAGCTTGGTATGAGGTGCTACCAGCGTACGGACAAACTTCTCGATCGGGGCCTTCATGGTGCCCATGAGGATCGAGATAGCCTGATCCCTCGTCGGGAGCTTCGCCAAACGATCAAGTGCTTCCGGTCCATACTGCTTACCACCAACAGCGACCAGCTTCACGACGAGTTTGTCGCTCTGCTTTACGAAGTCGGCAATTAGACGACCAGCGGCACCCGGATCTTCCAGCGAGAACGCCAGAATCAGCGGACCTACCAAACCTTCCTGCATACAAGCGAACTCAGTGCCTTCAACGGCTCTACGTGCAAGAGTGTTTTTAACAACTCGCAAATAGACGCCCGAAGCACGTGCGGTCTTACGCAGTTCGGTCAGCTGTTCGACAGTCAGTCCACGGTATTCCGCAGCGACAGCCGAATATGCCTTTGCAGCAATAGCGGAAACCTCTTCGACGACAGCTTTTTTGTCATCAAGTCTCAGCGCCATGCTCTTTCTCCAGTTAAATTCTGAATAGTCGTAACCATTCAGAGCCATTACAACGTTTCACCCAATTGGTTGAAACGCATTTTCACGGCTCCTTTCGTCGGGTTCCGACTCAAGGTCACCGTCTGCGCAGGCCGATTTCTCATTAAGCGCTTCTCAGCGCACCTGCGGTCTTTGACGGTTACCGACAGCTTGACGCTATCGGCAACCCAAAGTTCTTTCTTAAGCTGAGAGGCTGTTCTGATCCAGAGCCAGACCCGGACCCATGGTGCTGGATACCGTGATCTTTTTCAGATAGACGCCCTTTGAGGTAGACGGCTTTGCCTTCTTAAGGTCCGCCAGAAGCGCTTCAAGGTTTTCCTTGAGCGCGGACGGATCGAAGCTAACCTTACCGATGGTGCAGTGGATGATGCCCTTCTTGTCCGTGCGGTAACGCACCTGACCGGCCTTTGCATTACGAACTGCGGTCGCCACATCTGCGGTCACAGTGCCAACCTTTGGGTTCGGCATGAGGCCACGAGGACCGAGAACCTGGCCCAACTGGCCTACGACTCTCATTGCATCCGGCGTCGCAATGACAACATCAAAATCCATCTGGCCAGCCTTTACGCTTGCTGCCAGATCATCCATACCGATGATGTCCGCGCCCGCTTCCTTTGCAGCGTCAGCATTTGCGCCCTGCGCAAAAACTGCTACGCGTGCTGACTTGCCGGTGCCGTTAGGCAGAACGGTCGCACCACGTACAGCCTGATCTGACTTTCTTGGATCGACGCCCAAGATAACAGCCACATCAACTGCTTCAGCAAACTTTACGGTGGAGACTTCCTTGAGGAGTGAAAAAGCATCTTCAGCAGCGTAGAACTTACCTGCCTCTACTTTTTCGTTGATCAGTTTTGCTCTTTTGGTCAGCTTAGCCACTTAGATACCCTCCACGTCTAGACCCATGCTTCGCGCACTACCTGCGATAGTGCGAATAGCTGCATCTTCGTCTGCCGCCGTCAGGTCAGGCTGCTTGATCTTGACGATTTCAGCCAGCTGAGCGCGCGTGATCTTTCCGACCTTGGTGGTATTCGGGTTGCTACTGCCTTTCGCAAGACCGATCGCCTTCTTGATCAGTACGGTCGCCGGAGGCGTCTTGGTGATGAAGGTGAAGCTCTTGTCCGCGTATACGGTAATAACTACCGGCAGGGGGAGACCCTTCTCAACGTTCTGCGTTGCAGCATTGAATGCCTTACAGAACTCCATGATATTGACACCACGCTGACCCAGCGCGGGACCGATTGGAGGACTCGGGTTGGCTTCGCCAGCCTTAACCTGCAGCTTGATATAGCCTGCAATCTTCTTTGCCATTTTTATCTCCTAATGTGGGTCAAACGCCCAGAAGGGCTCCCCATTGAGAACTGACCTCGCCGGCAAAGGCGAAGGCCGCTCCTTGATCAATCAGCCCTTTTCGACCTGACCGAAATCCAACTCAACCGGTGTTGACCGACCGAAAATCAGCACGGATACGCGGAGGCGACTCTTTTCGTAGTTCACCTCTTCGACAACACCATTGAAATCCTTGAATGGTCCGTCATTCACGCGAACCACCTCACCCACCTCGAAGAGGATCTTGGGTTTCGGCTTGGCTGCACCCTCTTCCATACGACCCAGGATGACTGCCGCCTCCTTGTCGGTAATGGGTGCTGGACGATCTGAAGTCCCACCAATGAAGCCCAAAACTCGCGGCACTTCCTTTACGAGATGCCAGGTATCTTCGTTTAGCTCCATCTGGACGAGCACGTAGCCAGGAAAGAACTTTCGCTCGCTCTTTCTCTGCTGCCCCATGCGCATTTCTACTACTTCTTCAGTCGGCACCAAGATCTGGCCAAAAAATTCGCCAAGACCTGAACGCGTAATGCGCTCTTCCAGAGAGCGCTTTACCTGATTCTCGAAATTCGAGTAAGCATGGACCACATACCAGCGCAGCGACATTCCCTAGTTCCCCTGTCCGGTCAAAATGCTAATACCCCAATACAAGACTGCATCCAGCGTCCATAAGAGCAAACCCACGAGGAACACAAGCGCCACCACAACCATCGTGGACTGCATGGTTTCTTGCCTGGTTGGCCAGATGACTTTTCTGACCTCAACTCGTGAATCGATAAGGAAAGCAAAGAACAGACGTCCGATTGCTGTAGTTGCCGCTATCGCCAGCGCCGTCAACACGGCAGCGATTACGCCTAGCGCACGGTAGGCCAGCGCCTTATCAGCAAACTGGTAAAAAGCCACGATACCTGCAACGATGATGGCGACAGCCAGCACCAACTTTACGGTATCTAGTACTGATGAGGACGATTCGGCCCTTGCATTCATAGGGTCAACCTTTGATCGAAAGCTTTTCGGGAAGGGAATGGCAGGCCAGGAGGGTCTCGAACCCCCAACCTGCGGTTTTGGAGACCGCTGCTCTACCAATTGAGCTACTGACCTATACCCTTGGACGAAGCGGGATGCCCTGCATCCCGCTCATTGAATGTCTTATTCGATTACCTTGGAAACAACGCCCGCACCAACAGTACGGCCGCCTTCACGAACTGCAAAACGCAGACCTTCTTCCATAGCGATCGGATTGATCA
>CAYFOC010000020.1:0-13900 GCA_964344615.1 uncultured Methylococcus sp. | reverse complement strand
CTATTGATAGTCCTGACCAAAATGCCCCCTCAAACCACCCCCATAACGGTGGTCATCCCCCGGGGCGCGCTTCGGCGGTGGAGCCTGGCCCTCGGTTCTCCCCAAAAGATAAAACTCCGAATCGGTGGGTTCCGTGAATGCCTCGGTCGGCAGACGCATCTTCTTGCTGTCAATGGGCTTCACAAGGTGTGGTGTCACGAAAATCATGAGTTCGGTTTCCTTTTTCAGAAACTGTTGGCTTGTGAAGAGCTGCCCCAGGATTGGAATGTCTCCAAGCCCCGGAAACTTGCTGACATCGTCCGCCAGCATATCTTTCAAAAGACCAGCTATTCCGAGCGTCTGACCATCATCAAGTTCCATAGATGAAGCGGCATTGCGTTTGGTCAAAGAGGGAATGCGATAACTCGTGTTGCTGGTACCGGCCGGGATCTCGATGGCATTCGTCTGATCCAGTTCACTCACCGCAATATTGAGTTTCAAGCTGATGCGACCGCTATTGAGCACGACAGGGAGAAACTTCAGGATGACACCATATTCCTTGAATTGAATCGTGATGCCCCCACCAGTCCCACTCATCGAGCCAAACTGAGGGACGGGCATAGGAAACTCGCCCCCGGCCACAAACTCTGCATCCTGGCCTGATATCGTGGTCAGGTTGGGTTCTGCGAGAATTTTTGCAAGGCCATTATCCTTGGCCGCATTGATCACCGTTTGAACCGTGGCATCTCTTCCAACGAAGTTGAAGAAGAGCGTCGCAGGATTCACGGCAGCTGAGGCTGTCTTGAGCGCACTCAGGATGCTACCGGCAGAGATAGCTCCCCCATTGACGTCGCCTCCACCCCCAAACGCATTGAAATTCACGGTGAGGCGACGCGACAGCGTCCTTGCAATTTCAGCCACCGTGACCCCTAGCATGACCTGCTGGGGCCCCCCGACCTGAAGGAGATTGATCACACCAGCTACGGCGTGATTTTGAAAGGCCGGAGCGCCTGGAATCGGTTGATTCTGTTGCGATGACCCAGAGGTTCCGAGAGATCCGGCTTGATCTCTGGGCACGAAGGTCGAGGCAATCGAAAGGATTCCGTTCATCTTTTCAACGCTAGAGACCTGACCAGAGAGTACGATGGATCCCTGTGATGAATAGATTTCAGGAGCCTCGTCCGGGAAAATTTCATGCAACTTGACCCTGAGCGCTTCAAGGTCATGCGTCACTTCGATTTCAATGGTCTTGAAACAATCCTTCTCTCCGCACAGAACAAGATTGGTGTTCCCTATGTGCTTCCCCAAAACATAAAGATGTTTGGCATCCAACTTCTGGACTTCAGCCAGATCGGCGTTTCCGACGGCGACGCTCTGGACATCGCGTGGCAGATTGATGATCTGTCCCTTGTGTAATGGGATTTGCGTGCGTTCAAGCGCCCATCCGGAATGACTTCCAAGCAAGAGCAAAAGACCCGTGCAAATTTTGGCTACGTACATGGTCATGGGATCATTTTTCAACATCAAGCGCCCCGCCTCTCTTAATTCGCGATGACGGGCGGAGCCGTGACATAAGGAGAGCCAGGGGTCGCCCCGGTTCCCTGTAACTGGCAACTGAACCCCTTATTGGTCAAGCCCGGAACCGGTTGATTCGAGACCGGCAACAACTGAAGATCAATATACTTTCCGCTACCACCGTCGGAGCCGACAATCTTGACGCATGCAAAAGAGTTGACCGTGGACCAGATTTTTCCAGCCGTATTTCCGGCGACGACAGGTACGAAGGCTCCGTAGGGAAGTCCTAACTCTTCAATTTTGTTGTAGATATTGGTCTTCGCACCAGGTGTCTCATAGATGCTCTGACCTACGCTGACCGTTTTGGAATACTTGTTTTCAATCTCATCGACGATGACGCTATCGGAATTGGAACCCGAGTCGAATGTTGTCCAGATACCTGTTGCGGGACAACTGGCACTGGTCTCGCCATTGATCTGATTCGATCCCCAATCGCTGCCGACGCGAATAATCATCGGTTGGCCCACCACCTGATTCAAGCAGCTATCACAGAGAGGGGTAGCCTGCGTTGCCTTCTTTGGCTGTTGTTGGGTTGAATCCCAGAACTGGTCAAAAACACATTGCGTCAAAACGACCGGCAGCAGCTGGTTGGCATCGGCTGTCCCCGGTGAGAAATTCCCCATGGCCACTACCGTCACCGTCGGACTGAATCCGGTGATATTGAAGACCCTGGCAAAGAAACTTTGAACCACCCCATTTGCCCCGGCTTTCGTTACTGATACCTGAACTGCAGGCACAAGGCCTGATCCAGAAACCCATGGCTGGATCACCTTGGAGGTCCCTGTGGGATCCCATCCTCCCGTAGAGACATTACCCACGATGACGGGCATGCCGGAAGACTGATTACCCAGATTGGGGAGAGCTGCCGATGCATTGGTGGAGGCCAAACCGAAATTCGGCAATGAGGCTCCCGCCGTTGGATTGGAGAGCGCTGCCGCTCCAGCTAAAACCGCGCTATCCGCGGCATTCCGAAGTTGCGACTGGGCTACCATCAGGTTTCCCATGTCCAGCGACAACCCCATAAAGCCCAACAAGGCAGCCATACCCAATGCCGCCGTCGGCACAATGGATCCTCTCTCTTGGGCTTTCATGCCGAAACGCTGTTCGTTCATTGGTCTCCCCCTCTTCCAGGCTCTGCACTGACGCATCCGGCTTGATCTTCACACGTTATGACCTGAATCGCTCCTCGCTCGCCTCCTTTGAAAAGCCTCACAATCCGTTTCTCAGAATTTGAAGTGGACTTCTTCTGTGCCACTCGTGGCAGATCGAGATCCTCGGGATTTCGGAGGAGTATCTCCACGGTGCCCATCAGTTGCGCCTTCGCCAACTCTTCCGCTTGGTCCGGTAAAAGCTCAACGGTGATCGCCTTGGCGAGCAGGGCCTTACCGTCCTTTTCATCGACTTCCTGATCCACCGCCAACACCCTCACCCCCTCCGCAATGAAGCGTGATTCAGCACCTCCATTCCCGCGTGAGTCACGAGCGGCTAGAACATCAACGAGATTCCCCCTCAACAAGAATCCGGACACACCTCGGACGTCATCCACGCGAATGCTGACCGCACGGTACTGGGGCCGCACTTCCAAAGCCAGCGTTGCCCCTTTATCTCGATCCTTGAAATCAGCTCGCATCAACAAGAGGCCAGCCCGAATCTGGGTCATGGAAACCTTTCCAATAATTTCCTGTGGTGATGAAAAGAAAAGAGACGCATCCGCGGGCAAATCAGACGATGCGATCTGATGCGCCCGAACATCGCCCTCTTGAATCACATGCAGATATCCCATATCCGCGGCTGCGACGAGGACACCGGTTTTGCCGGTATCGACAGAAACTTGGGGTTCTTGGATCCTCTCAGATTGAGTCACCATTTTCTTGACTAAAAGGCTCGCCAGAATAGAGAGAACGGCGGCAATCAGTAGCAAGGTCACGACACGGGGACTGAACATGAAGACCTCAGTGGGGGGCAGATGACAACAAAAGAGCATCCTGCCGCTCATTACTGGATTCTTTTCTGTCCAAAAGATCCAGATTTCGATGCGCCAAGTCGTGATAGTGCGTAGAGAGGGCTATGGCTCTCTGGAAACAGCCTCTCGCGCGTTCAAAATCGCCAAGTTGCATGCTGAAGTAACCCAGGTTGTTCCAGGCATCGGACTCGGAGACCACCGTGCGGAAAGCTGCAAGTGCCTCTTCGGCTCGCCCCAACTTCAGAAGGTAAAGCCCACGGTTCATAATCGCCGGCTCATACTTCGTATTGCGCTCCAAGATGCGGTCCGTTTCCATCAACGCACCCCTGACATCACCCTTCAGATAAAGGGAATAGGCCAGATTGTTTGCCACGCGCTCATTTGAAGGAACCGTCTTCAGGGCTTCACGAAAATGCAAAACGGCCTCATCGTGCCTTGAGGCTCGGTCCGCCATCAGACCCAAAGCATTTTCTGAACGCCAGCGTTCCCGATCTTTTCCAGCCGCTGTTTCTAGCAAGGGTTTCGCTCGGTCATGATCACCCCGCTGAAAGAGGACAAGCCCCAAGGCTTCCAAGGTAGAGGCCGACTCGGGATCCGCTTCAAGACTCATTTCCAGAGCGACCTGTGCCAGATCAAGATTCCCTTTTTCGAGATGAATGCCACCGATCGCATTCAGAACCTTGGGGTCCTTGGGATCGTGCTCCAGATAGGCGGCGTAATAAAAAAGAGCATCGTTGGTCTTTCCAAGACCCCGGAAGGAATCCGCCCGGCCCAGAATCTCCTCGGGTTCAAGATCCGACTTTTCAAAGGCCGCCAACGTATCCCCAGTGCCTTCCGGCCCTGGAGACGTCGTGCTACATCCAGAGAGAAGAATAGAAAAAAACCAAGCAGTGACCAGAATTTGCCGAACATTTGGGATCCACTTCATCGTGTTCATGGGAATGACTCGCTACGGTTCATTAGCCCATTGCTCCCAACAACTTGATCGCCGAGGGACCAATGGAAACAATGAAGAAACAGGGAAGAAAGCAAAACACCAGAGGAAAAATCATCTTCGTGCTGATTTGCGCCGCCTTGGCCTCTGCAGCCTGCATACGGGCATCACGATATTCATCTGAATAAATCCGAAGCGTATCGGCCACACTGGTTCCCAGCTTCATGGTCTGATTGATGACCAGAACCAAGGCTCTCAACTCGTCGATACCTGTTCTTTCAATCAGATTGTTCAGTGCCGATTCGCGATCGAGCCCCCCTTGAATTTCAGAGTTGACCTTTGCTAGCTCTTTTGCGAGTTCTGGGTGAACCTGATGAAGTTCCTTGACCACGCGAACAAGACCCGCATTAAGTCCTAAGCCGGACTCCGAGCAGACGACGAGAAGATCCAGGGCATCTGGCAACTGATTTCTCAGTAAGAGCTGCCGTGCCTCGACCTTCTTATCCAGAAAATAGCTCGGCCCCACTAGCCCGACACCGACCGATAGCAGGGTGTAAATCATGATCTTCATCTCTGGCAACGTGCCGAGAGACTTCGTCCCGAAGTAGACCATTGCAGGCAAGACGACGAGACCCGTGGTTCGAATCAGGTAATAAATGGTCAGCGCTCCCTCGTCCCTGTACCCTGCATAACGAAGCCGGCTTTCCGCCTCTTCCCGCTCTTTCGCATTCCCCGGAATCAAGAACTTCAGATTGTCGATGACGCCCTCAAAGACCATTCCAACACTCAAGTTCCGCGGACGATTGGCGTGTTGTCCCGCCATGTGCACTTCGAGTCTCCGGATGATCTGTTCCCGTTTGATGCTGCTGATGAGGAGCATCAAAATGACCAGCATCAGAAACCCGAAGGAAGACATCAACCAGAGATCGCCGATATAGACCGAGAGATCATGAGAAATCGTCATGGCTAAACCTCAATACGAATAAGTCGTTTGAGCCAAAGGGTCCCCACTGCCAGTAACCCAAGCCCAATGAGGAGGACATCCTTGCCTCGTGGGTCCGTGATGAGAATCCCTGCATAGGATGGATCCATGATGTAGAAAACCAGATACAGAACCGGCGGCATCAACCCCAAAACCCAGGCAGACATTCGTCCTTCTGCAGTCAGTGTTTTGAGGCTACGCTTGAAAGCAAAGCGCTTTCGAATTATGAGACTGATTTTGCTCAGGGTTTCTGAAAGATTTCCGCCAGTTTCCCTCTGCAGGAGAACCGTTGTCGTAAAGGCCATCACAGAGACACTCGGAACCCGCTTGACCAGACCAAAAAGGGCCGTTCGAAGATCAATCCCCGCATTGATCTCCTCAAAAAGAATCTTGAACTCTGTACCCAGAGGCGCCTGACACTCCGTCGATATCAAGCGAATGGTGTCCAGAAAGGGATAACCGGCCTTGAGTGCGCGCGTGATAGTGTCGAGCGCATCCGGCAACTGTTGCTCAAATTCCTCGAGCTTTTTGCTAGCCTGTTGGTGCAACAGGATCACCGGAAGCGCGAGTGTCAGCATGGAAATCAACAGCGCCACATACCATTTGAAGCCCATAGCGAGAAGGGCGACACTATCGACCCACGCGCCAAATGCCGCCATGACGCAGAGACTCCGGAATTTCTTAATGGCCACTTCAAAGTTCGAGTGATCAAGCCGCATCTCGACTCCGGGAATCTTTAGAAGCTGCTGATCAAGCACATTGAGATCATTCCGATACCGATCTCGAAGGAGATAAACCTCGGGAATATCCACCGGATCATCCATATCAAACTGCGCCAGCATTCGCTTTCTGATCCGGTTGTTGAACCATGGGCTGTGCCCTTCGTGGGCGCCCATCAACGCCATCAACAAGCAGAAGACTGCACCAAAAATCATGGTTCCGAGGATCAACAATTCCAGACTGATCATGTGACACCCCCCTCAGACGTATCATCTGGTGCAAACACTTCCGGCGGAATATTGAGGCCACGAACCAGAAGTTTCTCGTAAAAAGATGGCACCACACCCGAGGCCACCATGGAACCAATGACTTTGCCATCGGGCCCAACGCCAGTTCGCTTGAAATAGAAAATTTCGGACATGGAAATGACCTCGCCCTCCATGCCGAGAACTTCGGAAATGCTGATGGTTTTCCTTTGACCATCCTCCAACCGGGCGACCTGAACGACAAGATCGACGGCCGAGGAGATCTGCTGTCTGACCATCCGCATCGGCATATCCATTCCGGTCATCGCAATCATGCTCTCCAACCTGGCCATGCAATCGCGGGGGGAATTCGCGTGGATGGTCGCGAGAGATCCGTCATGACCGGTATTCATGGCCTGCAACATGTCAAACGCCTCGTCGCCACGGACCTCACCGAGGATGATGCGTTCTGGGCGCATACGCAGGGCGTTTTTCACCAACTCCCGCTGAGTAATGGCTCCCCGACCCTCTACGTTAGCAGGGCGCGTTTCCAAACGGACAACATGGGTCTGCTGCAACTGAAGTTCCGCAGCGTCCTCGATCGTGATAATGCGCTCGTCTTCCTGGATATATCCCGATAGGACATTGAGCATCGTGGTTTTTCCCGAGCCGGTTCCTCCCGATACCAAAATATTGAGACGCGCCCTGACCGCACCTGCCAGCACGTCTGCTGCCTGAGGGGTCAACGAACCGTAAGCGACCAGTGCACGCATTTTCAAGCGCTCAGCGGGAAATCGCCGAATAGAGACGGAGGGCCCATCAAGGGCTAGAGGGGGAATAATCGCGTTGAACCGCGATCCGTCCTTCAGGCGGGCGTCCACCATCGGTACGGATTCATCGACCCGGCGCCCTACGCCGGATACGATTTTTTCAATGATTTTTATAAGGTGCGCATCATCCCGAAATCGAATGGGCGTCAATTCCATTCGCCCAGACCGCTCAACAAAGACCTTGGCATGCCCATTGATGAGAATATCGCTGACCTTCGGGTCATTCAGGACAGGTTCCAAGGGACCTAGCCCAAAGAGTTCATCTTGAATGTTTTTTCGAATTACTTGTCGAAGCCGCGCATTGAGAGGTGCCTTGTATTCATCCAGAAGACGATCGACCACCCCTTGAACCTGGTCATTGGCCTGATTCGGATCAATCTGCGTCAAAACAGACAAGTCGATCATGGTCATAAGATCCTGATGAACACGATACTGCCAGGCCATCTCCTCTTCCTCGAGGGCTCCCCAAGCCAGTCTTTCAGCCAGCGTCCATTCGGGGCTACAAGGTTCCTCGATGGATTCATAGAAATGATTGGACTTTGATGGCCGAATTTCGGGAGAAACCGCCTTAGGTTTCCCCTCCTTCGGCTTTGTCACCATTTCAAGCCTTGCACGGATATTCATGCACGCCTCCCGAAGGACATCAAGCGTTGAAGAACTGAGGATTCTCTCGAATTTTTAGTCTCGCCACCCGCAAGTTGCAGGGTGATCTTTTCCAACGCTTTTGCTGATTTGGAGCGGGGTGCATGGGTTGCCAAGGGAATCCCTAAGCTTCCTGCACTCTGGACAACCAACGGTTCATCAGGTATTTCCCCCAAGCACCGAATATCCAAGGCCTTGGCCACATCTGCAGGCTGCACTGCATAGGTGGAGGAGTAGTGATTGATCACATAGAAAAGGCTGTCTTTTGGAACCTCGAAGTCCCCCACGAGAATGTCCAGCAATTTGCGGGCGTTTTTGACCGATGCCAGGTCCTGACGAACCACCAGAATGATCCTTGTTGCGACCGAAAGGGACTGACTCATGAGATTACCCACATGAGAAGGCAAATCCAGAACCACCTCCTCATAGTGTCGTGCGCACAATTGCATCAAGGTCAGCAATCGTTCGGGAGGAATATCTGATTCAAGATAAACCTGATCGGGAAGCCCTCCGATCAAATCGAATCCCGCACGATGGTGACTGATGTAGCCCATCAGTGCGGCCGGATCCATGCCTGAAACGTGATCCAGGGCCTCCTTCAGTCCCTTTTCAGGATTTTGATCATGGGTCAGGAATTGCGTCCCGAACTGAATATCGAGATCAACCAGCAAGGTTTTACGATTCAGATACTGTGCCAGACCATGGGATAACCCGGCTGCCAAAGTCGAAGCCCCCGCGCCTCCCGTTGCACTCAGAACCAAGGTTACCCCCCCAGACACTCTCTGGCCCTTGCGCGCTTCAGACTGTATCCGCGATACGAGCGCTGAAAGTCTGTCGGACTCTGAGGGGTAAGCAATCAGATCCATGGCGCCAGACTGAAGGCTTGACCGAAAGATCAAATCCTCTGCTCCGCCATCGGATCGAAGGAGAACCAGATGTTTGGGACGATCAGAGAGCGGAATCCCTGCGAGTACTGCCAGATCCTGGTTCGGATAAGCGCCAAGACAAAAAACAACTAGATCCGGATTCACTTTCCGTAGCGTATCCACATACAAGGCCGGCGTTGATAAAGATTCGGTCCATATTTCTTTGACCACCGACAATTCGCCCATCTGAACAAGATCGGTTTCCACACCGCCCAAAATAGCTTGAGAGTCCCCACAGATCAGAACAATGAAAGCTCTCTCTGACGCGATCATAGGGACGCTCTCAGTATCGCCAACCAAGGCTGAAAGGTATGGCTTAACGACGCCATTAGAAAATCACCATAAAGGGCCCATAAGGTCGCCAATGCGATGGCTAAGCCGAAGGGAACCGAAAAGATCTTCTCCGCCGACCGAACGCTCAACGTTTCATTGTCTCCTGCGGCCGGAAGAGGCAAATTATCAGAAGCAACCAGCACGTCTCTTCGCCACCAGATAAAAGCCCCAATCACAAATCCCGCTATCAGACTGTCCAGAAGAATGGTGCCAAACGCCTCGGCACCCA
The DNA here is from genome assembly GCA_964344615.1 of uncultured Methylococcus sp. Classification (GTDB taxonomy): domain Bacteria; phylum Pseudomonadota; class Gammaproteobacteria; order Methylococcales; family Methylococcaceae; genus UBA6136. Next base: position 4,542 of record CAYFOC010000020.1, on the reverse strand, counting down.
CCAGACTTCCGATCGCAGCAAGTAACTTCACATCACCGGCGCCCAATGCCCCCATCAAAAAAAGCGGGAATAATCCCAGGAGAATGAGAAAGCCAGTCGCCAGAGAGACCAGCAACCAGAAGTTGCCATAAGTCAGCGTCCCGAACAGCAAACCTGGCAGAAGAAAAATGAGGATCAGCCGATTGCTGATATTTCGACGACGAACATCGCCAACAGCTGCAGTCAAGACCAATGCAAGCACGCAAGGAACCACCCCATCCAAAAGTGCTGCAACGCTAGTGACACTCATCATGCCGGCTGATACCTCAGAAATCGTTAACTTAAATCAAGATCGCCTTTTTAACCGGATACTGAAGTGACAATCTTCAATATCTTCTTTTTTAAGGCTGAGTTTAGGCAGATAAAGGAAATAGTCGAAACGACTGAAACCATTCCACCCGCTATCGCATACTGTATGGCGGTATACCCTCTCTGAGCAGACTCAACCATAAAATAATCTTTCTTAATCTTCGACATATGCACCACCTCTTCCAATAAGAGAGCTTTCCACATGAGGAAATTTCACATCACATGGATGATCAATATAGGTGGCATTGCGGCCAAGGTCTAATTCAAAAAAAACAATCTTCCGATTTATCCAGCCAATTAATGGCGCATAAAAAAAGGGCCATAGGGCCCTAAAATTCCATCATTGAACACAGACCCTAAATGACGTGGCACGCGCACAAGTGATGCGTGTGCCACATCCAGATCAACCGGCAAGGGCCGTTGAAATGGCGCCAATCTTGGTGCTTACCGCTGTGCCGAGGCTGGTGAATGCGGTTGCAACCGCTGCTGCGATGACACCGCCAGCTACTGCGTATTCAACCGTGCTAAGACCATCCTCTTCACGGATCAGGCGACGGAACTGGTCGGCAAGGGCGCTCAGAAAAACTTTCATGATCATCTCCAAATTTCATAAACACATGAACCATGTCGAACATGGGCCGCCTCAGGACTCGCGGGTCTCCGAAGGCCACGGAGTCACTCTAGTAACCCCGCCAGAAAGAGTCCAATTCACATATCGTAAGAATTTTATTTCCCAGCCTAATAAGTAGTTTTTCTTATAGATCAATATGATAGAAGATTTTTTAATGATTTTCGACGCAAGAAGCCACCTCTACCTTATTCCATATACATGGTGGTCGTAGCCTTCAACTGGACCGGATTGGAGATCAAACCGCCACCAAAGAGTTGACCTAGCGTTGACAGGACCAAGGGTTGATAGTTGTAGGTCACCGTGACACTTAAAGGTGTACCCACGGCATCAGGAGCCAGCGTGCTCACTGTTGTAGCGGGAGGCGCAGATCCTGTTCCCACGACATTCGCGGCAAACGCATTTCCTACCGCCATAATTTGAGTGGGTCCTAACGGAGGACTTCTCGACACAATGCCCGCCCTTGCTGCCTCCCGACTGGCGGTCGTGATCACGGCCTTGTCAAACAAAATCACACCAAATTCCATGATGCCAAACATCATTAATAGGAATAATGGCGTCACTATTGCCATCTCGACAACCGCCATACCTTTCTGACCGGAGTGAAGAACACGAGTTTTCAACATGGGGGCACCTTAAACGATAGAGCGGGAGACTGGATTATCAATAAAACAAAAGGTAAGGGACCAATTCATTTTTTTTATTTCTCTCATTCATGGAACAAATAACCGAGAGGAAAAAATAGAATTTTCAATAATAATCATATTGTTACGTTAGACAAAAGGCAGTCAACGCAATCAAACTCTGATTATTCAAGAAGAACCATCTTCGATAGGATACAGATAAGGCTTTCAATATCCCGGACTAAAATGGAAATGGCTCTGAAATTTGTTGATTCAACCACTACATATCAGGGGGCTTGAAAATGTCGTTGGACCTGAATCTTCTCTGGCAAGCGCCTCTGGATGCGCTCCAAGATCCGGGGCAACGGTTCTATTGGCACTACATCATCTCAAGCTATTTCATCGGAATCCTCTGGGTCTGGATGGTTCAAAGGGAGAGCCCGCGTCTATCGGCCTGCCTGATAAAGGTCTTCCCTGCGCGGGCCTGGCGAAGCCGCGCAGTACTTGATGATCTATTTCTGACCTGGCTGACATGGATCATGCAAGCTGTCTTGCTTGGGGGTATTGGGCTTACCGTAGCCTCCGCGACACAACAAGAGACGTCAACTCTGCTCCATCACCTCAAGATCCCTGAGGCGCTCCTCCACCTCTCTCCGGGCGCTGTCACGATATTCGGAACGATTCTCGCCACTCTGACTCTGGATATAGGGTTATTCCTGGCACACCTTCTGTTGCACCGGATCCCGTGGCTTTGGCCCTTTCACGCAGTTCATCACTCGGCAACGACGCTGACACCATTGACCGGCTATCGGCAACACCCCATCGACAGTCTGATCAACACGCTAGTCGTGGCATTGATCAGTGGCTTTTTTCTGGGGTTAGCAAGTCATTGGCTTGGAACCTCTATCACCATGATGGAGGCGGGCGGCGTTGCCTTGCCTGTTCTTCTCTTTTATCTCTTTGGATATCACTTAAGGCACACCGATGTTTGGGTCGACTATGGGCAACGAATTGATCGCATTCTGATCAGCCCGGCGATGCATCAAATCCACCATAGCGTTGAAAAACATCATCATGATCGAAACTTCGGCTACATCTTCTCCTTTTGGGACCGGATGGTGGGAACCCTCTATGTACCCAATAATCGTGAGGAACTGACGTTTGGTCTCGACAACTCTGGTTCGATGTCAGGGGCAGTTTCCTTACTGTTGCTGCCGTTCAAGGACGCACTGCTCAGTTTAAATTCGGCATCGCTCGCCGGAATTGCCCTGATCCTGAGTGCAATCCTTATCACACGCCCTATCTCTCAGGAGAGCATCCTGCAAACTTCTTCTGAGAGACTGTGGATCGAAAATTTGACCTCTCAGGAAATCGCCAAGGAGATTAAAGAAGGCAGCCAGATCGCCCTTATTCCGACAGGCGGAACCGAGCAAAACGGTCCGCATCTGGTGACAGGCAAGCACAACCTGATTATTCGGAACAACGCTGAAGCGCTAGCAAAAGCACTGGGAAACACGTTGATCGCTCCGGTCATCCCCTACGTTCCTGAAGGGCGCATCGACCCAGCTGAAGGCCACATGCGATTTGCCGGTACGCTTTCCATTCGAGAAGAAATCTTTGAGGGGCTTTTAGAAGATACGGCCCGTAGCCTCAAGACTCACGGCTTTCAGGTAATTTTTTTCCTGGGAGATAGCGGTGGCAATCAAGAGGGTCAGCGCAAGATCGCTGAAAAACTCTCTATGGACTGGCGAGAGAATCACGTCCAGGTCGTTGCTCTGGATGACTATTACCTGAATAACGGTCAGATTGATTACCTCCGCAACATGGGCATCGGCGACAAGGACATTGGCCGTCATGCCGGGGTTCGTGAAACAGCGGAACTCGAATGGATCAGCCCCAAAGCATTGCGTCCTGATGCCATCAGGAATCACGGCACGAATGATTCGGATGGAAGCGATGGAAATCCGACTCTTGCAACCCCTCAACTCGGCAAATCGCTCACCGAACTGAAGATTGATGCAGCGAGGCGTCAAGCCCAAGCGGTGATCTCGACACGCTTTGTCCCCGAACAACCATCCTCACTCCTTTCTTTGGAAAAGCCATGAATATCGGCTTACTTCAAATTCTGAACCAGTGGATCTCCGATGCATGAAGAACAACCCATGAATGAATTTCTCGACAATGCTGAATTTGCGATTGGCGTTGTGGAAGCCGTCAATGGCAATTCTGCAACCTGCGCGCTTGATGGCTACATCATCAATTTGCTTCGAGATCACGAGGATCCTTCGATTGCACGCTGCGGCGCACCTGGAAGCATCTTGCGGATGAATGTCGAGAATCAATCCCTTCTGGCCAACCTCCGTGAGATTGAGCTCAATGCACACGATGAGCTCCTTCTAACAGCGTCCATCGATTTTCTGGGCGCAGGAGACTCAACGGCAGAAGGGGTAAAGCATTTCAGACGCGGGATCACCCAATACCCAAGACCTGGGGATAAAGTCTATGGTGTCAGGTCTTCTTTGCTGGCTGATGTCTTTTCCACAGGTGACCGGCCGAACATCAAGGTCGGCACCATCTATCCCACAGCTGAAACGAGGGCTTCTCTTCTCATAGACCCCATGCTGGGAATGCATTTTGCCATTCTGGGATCAACCGGCACCGGCAAATCAACAACGGCTGCGCTGATTCTCCACCAGCTGATCGAGAGTTCGCCCTATGCCCACATCGTGATCATGGACCCTCATGGGGAGTACGCCAAGGCCTTCCCCAAAACCGGGATGACGTTTGACGTCGAGAACATCAAGATTCCCTATTGGCTTTTGAATTTCGAGGAGCACTGTCAGGTCTTCATTCACGGTGAAGGCATCGAGCGTGAAATCAATCGGGACGTCCTTGGAAAGTGCCTGTTGCTCGCACGCTCCAAAACGAACCTCGCAGCAAACC
>CAYFOC010000019.1:8277-14266 GCA_964344615.1 uncultured Methylococcus sp. | reverse complement strand
AAGGTCCGGAGCAGAATGATTCCTGATCCTGGATAGGGAGCTTGGATCAGCCTCGACACGGTTTGGTCCAACTTCTCCTGATAACGCTCGAGCCACTGTGTGACGGAGCATCCCTCAAGCTCAGGGCCTTTAATCAAGTGGCCTCCATCGACCAGAAGCTTGCTGTCGAACTGTCTTTTTGAAAGAAGGAACTCCAGAGCGATTTCATACTGTTGAAGATCCCGCCATTTCTCAGCAAATCCTTGCTGAAAATCGATGGGACCAGGCAGGTTCACTTGCACAGTTGTCGGGTTCTCAAACAACTGTCTTTTTTGATCCCTGACTCGGGTCAACAGCGCATCTAAGGCAAATATAGGGGGCTCGCCCAGTTCTTTAGATGGAGACAGAGGCGTCTCAGGAAAAAAGCCAGCCCCCTCCAATTCAATCGGTTGATTGTTGAGAATCGAATCCAATAAACGAAGATCGAGTTCGAGAGAGTCCAGTCGCCCTAAACGCGCGTTCTGACTCAGGTATAGGCTCGCTAGATGATCCTTGATGCGTTGGATCTGATCTGCCGGAACATCAATGCTTGCGATGTGAATATCGCGGTTATCCAGTTCGGCGTAAAGATGCTGAAAACGTCCCCAGTCCTCTCTATCCAGAAGAATGAGTCCGTTTTTATTTTGATAGTGGTAAACCGTGTCATCCAGTTTTACGGCAACGTGCCCTCCACTGGAAGTTCCGGAGTTTGATTCGATGTAGAGATAGTCGAGGGATTGTGTGAGCCCAATCTCTGGCACAACAAACCCAATGACGACCGCCCCCCAGAGAAGCGGTCGTAAAAAAACCAGGGCTTACTCCTTAAAGCCTTCTTTCATGAGATCAATTGCATCTTTGTTCCTGGCAATCAGTTCGCTCAGGAAAGGCTGCTCTCCAATCTTCTCGGAAGGTACAGAGGCTTTCTTCAGGCCTTTTCCGATCCCCATAAACGTAGAGGGCTCTGATTCCCAATTATTGATGCGGTCTTCACTAGCCGTGCGCGAAAGCGCATTCATGAAGTCTGACGAAGTAATGCTCGACCCTGTGACGGAATTGGTCACGTTGGCAACATCATCGAGATAGGTTTTCTTCTCAGGGGTAAGTTTTTCCTTGGCGTCCTTTTTCTTGTTGGATGACTTCGACGAAGAACCCGAAGACTCAGAGCTGGAGGCGCTGGAGGCAAGAGACCCCGAAGAGGCGACACTGGATGTGAGTGATTCTGAGATGCAACCTGTCGTGATGATCGGTATCAACAGGAGCAATGAGGAATGTTTGAACCATGCCATTTTGATTTCTCTTGATAGTGGAGTGGTGTTCAGACTTTACGACGGCGATAGAGGGGCAGGGGTTCATCCTGTGCGGCTTGATAGAGGACGGAAAACTCCGAGAACGCCTTCAGCCGATCTTCAAGCGAGGTCCCTTCTGCAAACTCGAAGGAATCTACCCCGAGTCGATGTAAATAGAACATCTGATCCCGGAGAAAGTCTCCCGTTACTCTGATTTCGCCACGATAACCCAACTGCTCCCTAAGGTTACGCGCTTGGCTAAAGCTACGTCCATCGGTGAAGGGATTCATCTCGAGGACAATCAGGGAAATCTTCGAAAGCTGCTTCTGCAGCGAATCAATTTCTTCAGCGGGTCCGATGCGAACACCGAGGCTTCCTGCACTATTGATTTCACGGTCGCTCAGCGAATCGAAGCGTGCGCGACTCACGGTAACAGCGGCGCCCGCAGGAATCTCTGCATCATCAGTCAGGTGATGCCACTGATTTTCCGCGATCTGCCCGTTTTTAATGACTTTCATAAACCCGCTCCTGGAAGGGTTCAATCCCAACGCGTCTCACCGTCTCAAGGAAGGGTTCTTCGCCTTCACGGAGAGCGGTGTAAGTAAGGAAGATTTTTTCCATAGCCGCTGTCACGTCTTTCCGGGCGATAGAGGGCCCAAGACGGTCTCCGAGGGAGGCTTCATTGGACGAAGAGCCGCCGAGGGTGATTTGGTACCACTCCTCGCCTTTCTTATCGACGCCCAAGATGCCAATGTGGCCTACGGTGTGGTGTCCGCAACCATTCATGCAGCCTGAGATGTTGATCCGAATTTCTCCTAAGTCGTAGAGATAGTCCAAATCGTCGAAAAGAGATTGGATGCCATTGGCGACCGGAATGGATGCGGCGTTGGCGAGCGAACAGAAATCAAGGCCAGGGCAGGTGATCATGTCCGTGGCTGTCCCAACGTTGGGCGTAGCCAGTTCCAGACCAGCAAGCTCTTGCCAGAGTTCCGGCAGTTGGCGAGCCTCGACGTCCGCCAAAACGAGGTTTTGGGTGTGGGTGACTCTGATTTCCCCAAAGCTCAGTCGGTCAGCAATATCGGCAACGGCGTCCATCTGGGCATCGGTCATGTCTCCCGGCGGTTTGCCGTGGGGCTTGAGCGAAATGAAGACGGCTCGGTACCCTGGAATTTTGTGCGCCACGGTATTACGACGATACCAGGCGGCGAAGTCCTGGTTTGACTCAAGCAGGTCGGAAACGGCAGGATCCTCCGACTGAAGATCCTTGTAGGGCCGCCCCTGGAAGAAACGGCTGACGCGTTCGATTTCAGCAGGATCCAGTTTCAGGCTATCTCTGATCTTTTCCCACTCGGCATCGACCAAGCGGCTGAAGGCTTCTATGCCGGTTTCCTTAACCAGGATCTTGATACGAGCCTTGTACTTGTTGTCCCGGCGGCCAAGACGGTTGTAAACCCGCAAGATGGCCTCGAGGTAAGAAATCAGGTCTTCCTTCTGGAGGAATGGGCGGATAACAACGCCGATGATCGGTGTGCGGCCCAAGCCGCCTCCGACCAGAACTTCAAAACCAGTTTCGCCTTTGTCGTTCTTTACAATCTGGAGCCCGATGTCGTGAACCTGTGTCGCTGCCCGATCCCGTTGAGCTCCACTTACCGCGATTTTGAACTTGCGGGGGAGGAACGCGAATTCCGGATGCAGGGTGGACCACTGACGAATGATTTCGCAATAAGGGCGTGGATCTTCGATTTCGTCTGCGGCAACGCCTGCAAGATGATCGCTGGTCGTGTTGCGAATACAGTTGCCACTGGTCTGGATCGCATGCATCTGAACCTTCGCCAGACAATCCAGGATGTCCGGCACTTCTTCGAGTTTGGGCCAGTTGTACTGGAGATTCTGACGGGTCGTGAAGTGGCCGTAGTCCCGATCATAGGTGCGTGCGATATGCGCCAGCATTCTGAGTTGGGTTGAGGACAGAAGCCCGTAGGGAATGGCCACTCGAAGCATGGGGGCCTGGCGCTGGATATAGAGACCATTCATCAGTCTCAACGGACGATATTGGTCCTCTGATAATTCGCCGGCGAGAAAACGCCGCGTCTGCTCCCTAAATTGCTCTGCCCGCTCGTTAACAAGCGTTTGGTCGTGATGATCGTACTGATACATATTCTTGGTCCAGGCCTTCAAATTGCCGGTTGACCGGCAAATATACACGCTAGTGACCGGCTCGGGGAATGCTTTCGGTTTCGTAAGGGTGCTCTAAAACGTCCTCTAAATGAAAAGGAGTGTTTCCCCAATGCGGCGCTTATTCGACTATAATTAGCGGTTATTCCATGAGAAATTGAGCCGTCATTCCGGGCGGTTGTATGCATTTAACCTATACAGAGGGCCGTGTCTTGATTCGGATATTCCTTTTGCTCGCCTCATTGTTCCTCATTCCCGATATTGCGTTCGCGGAGGAGGGCCAGAATCTTGGTTTGACGGGTACCCAACGCGGCCTTTACTGCGTGGTGATTTTCTTGATCTCCTACGTCTTCGTCATGACGGAAGAGTTCACGCATCTCCGTAAGTCCAAGCCTGTCATTTTGGCTGCGGGCATTATCTGGGCGCACGTTGCCTATCTTGCCTCATCCAATGGCGTTCCCGCCGATCAGGTTCATCAGGCCTTCGAACATGATCTTAAGGAATACGCGGAACTATTCCTTTTCCTTCTCGTTGCGATGACCTACATCAATGCGATGGCGGAGCGCCATGTATTTGAAGCGCTTCGTTCTTGGCTTGTTTCACGCAACTTCAATTACCGCGCCTTGTTCTGGATTACCGGTGTCATCACCTTCTTCCTGTCTTCTGTTGCGGATAACCTGACCTCAGCGTTGCTGGTCGGCGCGGTAGTCATGGCCGTGGGTGCATCGAGCCCAGCCTTTGTTGCGCTTGGATTTGTGAATCTGGTGAGTGCAGCGAATGCCGGTGGTGCTTTCAGCCCATTCGGTGACATCACGACCCTGATGGTCTGGCAGGCAGGCAAGGCGGAGTTCTTCGATTTCTTCAAGCTCTTCGTACCTTCAGTCGTCAACTTTATTGTGCCTGCTGCGATCATGCAGTTCGCGATTCCCAATGAGATGCCGGAACATGCAGATGAAGAGCGTGTGGTCATGAAGCCTGGTGCGCTCGTGATTTGTGGCCTCTTTGTCCTGACCATCGTCACCGCCGTGAGCTTCAAGCAGTTCCTGCATCTTCCTCCCTTCATGGGCATGATGCTCGGCCTTTCCTACCTGATGCTCTATGGCTATCGCTTGAAGATGGTTTACCCGGAAGGCGGCAAGTTCGAAGTGTTCGATAACGTGAAGGATTCCGAGTGGGATACCCTGTTGTTCTTCTTCGGTGTGATCTTCGCTGTCGGTGGTCTTGGCTATATCGGCTATCTCGAACTGGCTTCTATCGCTATGTACGACGGTTTGGGCGCAACCACGGCCAATATTCTGGTGGGCTTGCTGTCGGCCGTTGTCGACAACATTCCCGTTATGTTCGCTGTCATCAGCATGAACCCTGACATGGATCTTTATCAGTGGCTGCTGATTACCTTGACCGCGGGTGTGGGTGGAACGCTCCTCTCGGTGGGTTCCGCTGCGGGTGTTGCCTTGATGGGAAGTTCCAAAGGCATGTACACCTTCTTTAGTCACCTCAAGTGGACGCCTGCGATTGCCGTAGGTTACGCCGCATCCATTGTTGTGCATTACCTGATTAACCACTGAATCAGTAGTTTAAGGCACAAAAAAACCAGCCTTCGGGCTGGTTTTTTTGTGCCTTTGGAATCCGCGCCTATCGTTCTGCTCTGTACATTCATGCCTCGCTTGACTCGATCTGAAACGGTTCAAGGCTCTCGGTTCGCGCTTCATCGAGCTCCTGGATCCTTGTACGCACTCCCACGGGGTCAGGTCGGTATCGCCCTCCAGGCGCATAACATCCAGCGATTCCCCGCAGTCCTCAGGGGCGACCTGCATCCATGTACGCCTCAACGTTTAAGCCATCGGGACAGGATAATGGCTCCAAGGATGTCGCCCAGCACATTAACGCCAGAGCGACAGCGGGCCAGAATCCAATCTACGGGTGAAACAAGTGGTATGGCTGCGGCGATAGCCGCGTCGGGGAAGCCCGAATTCGCAAGAACAATGGGAAGAATGACAAGGCCCGCCTCAGGAACGCCGGCTATGCCTGCGGCAGCAATGATGCTGGAAACCGCGACCACGACTTGTTGCGAGAGATCCAGCGAGACACCCATGGCTTGGGCCAGGAAAAGGGCGGTCATCACTTCGTAGAGGATGACGCCATCATTGTTGAAATTGGTGCCTCCGCAGACGGAAACGCGGGCGGCCTGGTCATCCACCTTCATCTGGGCCAGGCATTTGAGGGTGACTGGGACTGTCGCCAAACTGCTGTTCAGGGCAAACCCTGTCCATACGGCTTCTGCGGCGCCTCTGAGATAAGCGATGGGCGATCGCTTGCCGACAAGCCAAACGACCAGAGGATAGTAGATCAGTCCCTGGATGATCAGTCCGGTGGAAACGGTGAGAAGGAAATCCAGAAGATCCCGGAAGATTCCAGGGCCAAGACTTCCGACGGCCTGCGTAACCAGCGCCAGAACGGCAACAGGCGCGAGGTGGATAGTGAATCGCAGCATTCTTGAAAAAATGAGG